>CAYYDL010000843.1:0-2934 GCA_964470545.1 uncultured Hyphomicrobium sp.
TTATTGTTCTGTCGCTATTTTGCAACGATTGATTTTTGTTTCATCCTAACTTATTCCAGCTTGGGAGGTGCCTTCCCTTGGGTGTTATATCGACCGTGAAAAACGGCTACAGAATGCGAACTCTGCGGCGAACGACAAAGATCTGCTGAGCTTATCAGCGACTCGTCATCTTGAACTCAGTGCTTTCAAAGCGAAAGGCCAAACGCTGACATTAGCCCTGCTCAAAAGCAAAATGGATTTGAAAAGGGCGCACCGCGGCGCGATCGGCACGCCTGATGCCCCAGCTCCTCTAATGCGTCCGCGGCACCACGCTATCGGCAGTCATTGTGTAGCCTGCATCCGCCAACCCGGTAAACGCGACCGTCGTGCTGATTTTACCCGTCACCGTTACAGGATCGAACTGACCGACCTCGAATGGCTGGTCAACCTTGACATAGATGATCTGATTCGCGGGCGGCGGTGGCACATGGATACAGGCGCCCACGAATGGCACGAGCAAAAACTCCTTGACCTTCGTCGCGTCGAAATCGAGCGGCACCACATAGCCTCCGATCGATACGGTTTGGCCGTTGAGTTCAGGCACGATCGCAGGCGGCTGATCATCTCCAGGCTGATGCCGCTTGACGGACATGAACTTGCCTTCCGGCAATGGGGGAGGCGGCGGCCCCGCATCTGTTACAGGCACCGAACCGCCAAAAAACGTTTTCGACTTCAGGACGGTGTTTGCGGGCTTATTCTTCGGGATGAGGTCGGCCCACTTGAGCGTGCGCGGCGAATCTGCGGCCACGCCCGACGACAACCCGGCGACAAGGGCAAGGGAAAGCAAGCTCCTCTGCGCCGAACCGAAAAATTTTGCCATGTTCTCCTCCAATCGGGGGACCAAATCAAATTCTCACCATCATGCCGTCCGCCAACGACAGCCGGTATGCGCGAATTGCCGGCAGCAGCCCCGCCAGAAAACCGGCGACGACGATTGCGCCAAGCTTCAGCCATTCGTCGGCGCGAGGCGGATCGATCGGAAGGCTCAGGCCGTACGTGTGATCGATATAGGGACGAGCGAGATAGAGCCCCGCGTAGAGTCCGACAGTTCCGAAAACGACGCCCGCAAGCGTCAACAACCCGCCCTCCGCCGCGAGCAGTCCAAGCACAGTCGTCGGCGTCGCACCAACCGAACGCAAGATCGCCATCTCTCGCCGTCGTTCGTTGAGTGTGGTCAGGATCATCGTCACCATGCCGAGAAGCGCCGTCGCGACGACCATCGCAGACACGACCGAAAGCGCCGTCTCCGCAGTTCCGATCAATCCCCAAAGCTCCTGCAGCGCGACGCCCGGCATGATCGCCGACAACGGCTCCTCCGGATAATCGTTGATCCGCCGCTGCACGCGGAACGTCGAAAGCTTGGATTTGAGCCCGACCATTGCAGCCGTTATGGCACGCGGAGTGAGATCCATCTTGCGAACCTCATCCGCCGACACGCTTTGATCGGGATTCGGCACTCCATTTCGCCAGTCGATATGAATTGCTTCGATCGCTTCAAGACTGACATGCACGGTCCGATCAATCGGAGTTCCCGTTTTCGCGAGAATACCCGAAACACGGAATGGCTTGTCCTCGTGCTTGTAGAACGAGATCGAGCCGACGCCGTGCGCCACTATGATCTTGTCGCCGACCTTATAGCCGAGTTGCTCGGCGACATCCGATCCGATCACCGCATCAAACAGATCCTTGAACGGCCCACCGGCCGCGAACGTCATAGTCTGGCCGTGCCGAAATTTATAGTGGGCGAAATAGTCCTGGTTCGTCCCGAGCACGCGAAAGCCGTGGTGGCTGTCTCCCAACGAGAGCGGCACGATCCAGGCAACCTCAGGCATCTTCGCGATGTCCTGATAGCTCTTCCACGTCACGTTGTTGGTTGCGTTGCCGATCCGGAAAACCGAATAGAGCAGCAGATTGAGACTGCCGCTACGGGCTCCAACGATGAGATCTGTGCCTGAGATCGTGTCGGCGAAGCTCTCGCGTGCGCCGGTCCGTACCTTCTCGACGCCGAGCAACAGCATGACGCTGACGGCAATAGCGAGGACGGTCAGCAGCGCTGTTACCCAGCGGTTGATGAGCGAGTGAAATGCAAGGCGCACGATCATCATGGGTGGGCACCTCGCGTCGAAACGGCGATATCCTGTAAGCGAACCACCCGGTCGAAGTGTCCCGCGAGGCCTTCATCGTGGCTCACCATGATCACACTGGCATCTGCTCCTTCACTTTGAGCGAAGAGAAGCTTCAGGAACGCGCCTTCCGTGTTGCGGTCGAGAGCCGATGTCGGCTCATCGGCCACGATAATCTGCGGCGAACCGATTAAAGCCCGTGCGGCCGCGACTCGCTGCTGCTGCCCGACGCTCAAGCTCGCCGCTCTGCTTGTCGCGATCACGGTTTCGTCGAGGCCGAGCGAGAGAAGCAATCGCTTCGCGACCTCATCGAGCGCCCCCTCGCGAAGCGCTTTGGTCCGTCGCACCCGAGAGAAGCGCAGCGGCAGCAGCACATTATCGATCAGCGACCCGTATGGAAGCAGATTGAACATCTGGAAAATAATGCCGAAATGGTCGACGCGAAATCGATCGCGTGCCGCGCCACTGAGCTCCGCCATGTCCGTTCCATCGACCGCGACACGGCCCTGGTTCGGCACGACGATTCCCGCAAGTAGACTGAGAAACGTGCTCTTGCCGCTGCCTGACGGTCCGAGCAGCAAAAGCTTCTCGCCGCCGGAAAGGCGAAACTGCGGAATCTTCAGCGTGAAGGGAGAGCGTCCCGGCCAAGAATAGCTGACGTTCGCAAACGACACGGCATCGAGAGGGTCTATACCCCCCCGCTGCGTGAGAGGTGATGCCACCACGAGTTCGTTCATCGCTACATAACGCCCGCCAGATCGAGCGTGGGCTT
>CAYYDL010000844.1:0-15363 GCA_964470545.1 uncultured Hyphomicrobium sp.
GGTTCGGCGCTCAAGTTCAAGTTCAAGGGCAAGAGCGGCAAGGAATGGAATTTGTGTCTCCGTGACCGTCGCATCGCAAAAGTGATCCGCTCTTGCCAGGACCTTCCGGGACAACACCTCTTCCAATATGTCGACGAGACGGGGGAGACGCGCAATGTGACGTCTTCCGACGTCAACGAATACCTGCGGGACATCAGCGGCAGGGAAATAACAGCCAAAGATTTTCGGACATGGCACGGAACGGTCCTCGCAGCCGTCGCTCTCAATGATTTCGAAATGTTCGAAACCGTTGCGGCTGCTAAGCGGAACGTTCGGGATGCTATTCGCGAAGTTGCGGCGCGGCTTGGAAATACGCCGACGATCTGCCGAAAATGTTATGTCCACCCCGAAGTCTTGACCGCCTATCTCGAAGGCGCGGTGCTGGTGGAAGCGAAAGCAAACTCGCGGAACCATTCGGAGCGAGAGTTTACGGCTTTGACACCTGAAGAATCCGCGGTGCTCGATTTTCTCCGCATGCGTTCCGCCGTCTCCAAGGAAACTTAAGCTCCTCTTGGCAACGGTGCGCGATACAAGTGTTCGCCGTAAATCTTTTATTGCTGAGTGCCGCTTGTATTGGCTGCCTGGGTATTTTGGGGCTCGTTTCCTGGCCGGTTCGAATGGTAGTCAACGGCGAACCAGGAAACGAATACAACCGCGATTGCGCCAAGCGTCACGGCCCATGCAGCGAGCGTGCTCTGTCGAGGTTTTGTCGTAAAAACCACTGTTCTCCATCTCCTTTTGACGTGCAACAGCAGGACTTCCTGCGAGTTCCCTTGATGTTCGTGGCGCAGTTTCGTTTTTCCGCTAGGCTCTCGCGGATCCGACGCTCCGGCTCGGGTGACCGAAATGAAACGCTGCTGGAATCCCAACAGGTGCGATGAAGGAACGAGTGAACGCCCGTTCTGTTTGGCAGGAACCGGGATGAGGGCGAAAGCTTAATTCGGGAGAAGCCGAGATGATCAAAGTCGGTCTCCGGGCGATTAAATTGACGCCGCCGAGCGCTTTGGCTGACATGAGATGAGGGGTGACCGCGCTTTTAGAGGCCGGGCGGCGGCCTGTTCTTTTTTCCTTTTCTTCATGCTTGCCGTTCTGCGTCCTGCGCCAGGAACGACGCAGGAAGACTCGTGTCGTCATCGAGACCGCGACATCTCGGTGCCCTCAGGATTCTGTATCATGATATTCGCTGATCATGTCGGACACGCACGTCACCTTGCGGTTGGCAAAGACAACACCGTCTATGTGAATACCTGGAGCGGCGGGTATTACGGCGATGACAAGCCCCCAAATGGGGGCTTCGTCGTCGCGCTGAAAGACCGTGACGGAGATGGTGTCGCGGACGTCGCTTCCCGCTTTGGTCCGGGCGTGGCGCAGGGCGGTCACGGCGGCACTGGGATCGCGCTCTACAAACGATGGCTATTCGCCGAGGAGAACGACAAGATTGTTCGATATGAGGTCGCTTCGGATGGCGACCTCGATCCGGCGAGCGGCGAAACGGTTCTCGATCGTCTTCCGCTCGGTGGCGCGCATCCTGTGCATCCGTTCGCCATCGGCCGTGATGGCCGGCTTTTTGTTGCGCCCGGTTCTGCGACGGACGCCTGCGCCGGTACGGGTGCTCATCAACGGGGGCAAGAGCCGTGTCGCGAACTCGAGACGCGCGCAGGCGTCTGGCTCTACGACGCCAATCGTACGGGACAGCATTTTTCGCCGCAGGAGCGGTTTGCGACCGGCTGTAGAAATGCGGAAGGTTTGGATTTCGATCGGGCGGGGCGGCTCTATGCAACCCAGCATGGGCGCGGGCATTTGCATGAGAAATGGCCCGAGCTCTACAGCCAGCAGCAGGGATTCGAACTTCCCGCCGAAGAGCTGACGATCATCGAACGCGGAGCGTCATACGGGTGGCCCAGGTGCTATTTCGATCCTATGCAGCACAAACTCGTGCTCGCCCCGGAGTATGACGGTAACGGGCAAAAAGTGGGCCGTTGCGCGCAGGGGGCGGTGCCTTTGGCCGTTTTCCCGGCCCACTGGGCGCCGAATGACATGAAGGTCTACAAAGTCACGGGATTTCCCGCGTTTTATAAGGGCGGCGCATTCATTGCCTTCCACGGATCGTTCAATCCAGCCGGGCCACATGGCGGCTACAACGTCGTATTCCAGCCGCTCCGAGATGGCGCAGCCTCGGGCGGCTTTTCGGTATTTGCCGACGGCTTCGCCGGCGGAAGCGAAAACAAAGAGCCGGGACGTGCAAAGCACCGCCCCTCAGGCATCGCGTTCGGGCCCGACGGGGCGCTTTATATTGCAGACGATAAAGCGGGTCGCATTTGGCGGATCGTCTTCTCGTCCAACCGTTAGGCGCGCTTTCGCTGGATAGCTATTGCGCCGCTTCGCTATGGAATACTCGTGACGGGAGTTTCCATTTCTATGGCATCGACAGCAAGGACCACTTTCCCTTCGGGATGAGTCCTCTCCAGGAAGTCCTGTGCTTCCGGAGCTTCGTCAAATGAGAAGACCCTGCTAATATGCGGTTTAACCAACCCGGCATCGATAAGGCGGCCAATCTCGGAGAGGTCTTCGCCGCTCTCCTCGACTGTGTAGCGAAGAGCGCGGATTCCATGCTCGGCCGCCCTTTCCTGTGAGGGTTCGTTCAATGTCGAAACGAGCACACCGCCACGTTTGATGCAGCCGAACGATCGGTCCTGCGTTTCGCCGCCGATGAGATCAAAGACCATGTCGAGATTCTCAACCTCGTCTTCGAAGCGCCTCGTCTTGTAATCGATGATCCGATCGGCACCGAGTTTGCGCGCGAATTCCGTATGCTCAGCCGCAACTGTCGTGATGACCTGAGCACCGCGTGCCTTTGCAAGCTGAATTGCGAAATGACCGACCCCGCCTGAGCCGCCATGGATGAGAACACTCTGACCGGCTCTCAAACCGCCATGACTGAAGAGACCTTGCCATGCCGTCAGAGCAGCCAGAGGAACTGCAGCCGCGGATATATAGTCCAGTTTGGCTGGAACGTGCGCGGCTTCGCTTTCCTTCAGGAGGACATATTCCGCATAGGCCCCGCGCCGGATGCCCGGCATTCCGAACACGTATTCGCCGAGTCTGAATTTCGTCACATCCGGCCCGACGGCGATGACGTCACCGGCGGCATCGCGGCCGAGCACGTAGGGAAGCGCATCTTCTTTGACTGCCGGATAGTGGCCTGCGCGAATTTTATAATCGACCGGATTGACGCCGGCAGCATGTACCTTCACGAGCACCTCGTGCTCTTTGGGTGTTGGAAGGGGCACTTCATCCATTTTCAGAACGTCGGAGTTGCCGAAGCGCTCGATGTCTACAACTTTCATGGACAGCATGTCGTCTCCAGTGTTGCTTTGGATCGGGAACGACATGTTTGGGCCTGAGTTCCGAGCCCGGCCCTCCGAACTGTGTTTCTGCAGGCTCGCGAACAGCGAAGCGGTGGCGCTGTTTTAACTGACCGGGCTTATCGGTCGTGAACGATGGTCCCGGCTTGTCCGGAAAGCACTTTGCTTACCTGCGACAACGATCCGATCGCCGCAGGCCGGCCGGTCCGCTCTGCAAAATCGCAGGCGGCCGCCACCTTCGGCGCCATGGACCCATCCGCGAACGAATAACGTCTTAGCTCCGCGGATGTGACTTTGCCGATTGCCTTCTGCTGCGGCTTTCCCCAATCGAGATACACGGCGTCGACGTCGGTCAAGATCACCAGGCGATCGGCCGCTATGCGTTCGGCAAGAAGGCTAGCCGCCAGATCCTTGTCGATCACAGCTTCGACGCCTGCGAGTTGTTCCTCAGATTTGCGGTAGACGGGTATCCCGCCTCCGCCTGCGCACACGACGGTGACGCCGCGGGCAACAAGATCTTCAATGATGGGCAGTTCGACGATTTCCATCGGCTTAGGTGAGGGAACGACTCTCCGCATGACCTTGCCATCTTGCGCGAACGTCCAGCCGTGTTGGGCCTTGAGAGCTTCGACCTCGTCTTGATTGTAGACGGGACCGATCGGCTTTAGCGGCCTGCTGAATGCCGGATCGTCCGGGTCGACGATCGTTTGCGTGATCAATGCGCCTACGGATCGGCCCGGGCTCGCATTTCTGAGTTCTTGCGCGATCACATAGCCGATCATGCCTTGAGATTCCGCGCCGAGCACGTCGAGGGGGTAAGGCGGAAGAGCCTTGTATGCGTCGGCCTCCAGTGCAAGCAAGCCGACCTGAGGGCCGTTACCATGGACAATCGCAATTTCGTGGCCTTCACATGCGCGCGCCAGCGCAACAGCCGCCGCGCGCATGTTTCTCCGCTGATTTTCTGCCGACAGAGGCTCACCGCGTTTGAGCAACGCGTTTCCGCCAAGCGCGATGACAATCCGCATCCGTCATGCAGCTCCGGCCATTTGTATGGCACGTCGTCCGAGCGGTTCCTGCTGCGTAATGCAATGAATGTTGCCCCCGCCGAGCAGAATCTCACGCCCCGGAACGGCGATGATGCGACGCGTCGGGAATAATTTCGCGAGCATCTGCTGCGCCGGCAGGTCGGCGGGGTCGTTGAAGTAAGGCATTACGATAACTTTATTGGCGATGTAGAAATTGACGTACGACGCAGCCAACCGATTGCCTGGTTCACGCGGAAGGGTGCCCGCCACCTTGTCCACCCCGGCTGCTTCTTCCGCGGTGATTAGGACCGGCTTCGGCCCCACGAGCTTATGGATCTTCAGCGGTCGACCCTTGGCATCCGTTGCGCCGGTGAGCCGCTCTAGAGCGTCGGCCGAGATTTCGTATTGCGGATCGGAGCGGTCTTCCGTCCATGTCAACACGACTTCTCCGGGCGCGACGAACCGGCAGAAATTGTCGACGTGGCCGCTCGTCTCGTCGAGGTAGACACCCTTTTTGAGCCATAGGATCTTTTTGAGATTGAGATAATCCTTGAGATACTGCTCGATTTGTTCGCGGCTCTTGTCGGGATTTCTATTCGGGTTGAGCAGGCATTCTTCCGTCGTCAGCAACGTGCCTTCGCCGTCGACGTCAATAGATCCGCCTTCCAGAATGAAATCGGGGGCGTAGCGGTCGTCACGCTCAAGCTCAATGACCTTTTCACCGACGAGATCGTCCTGATCCCAGGGGAAATAGAGACCACCTGCGAGGCCGCCCCAGGCGTTGAATTTCCAGTCGATGCCACGAATCTGGCCGCCGTCATTGACGACGAAGGTCGGCCCGCAATCGCGAATCCAGCTATCGTTGCTCGTCATCTCGACCACACGGACGGATGGATCCAGCATGTCGCGCGCAATGAGATACTGCGCCGGAGAGGCACAAACCGTAACCGGCTCGCCCTGAGCAATCGCCGCGGCTACAGCGGCGAAGGCGTGCTGTGCAGGTTTTGCGCCGTTGCGCCAGTTGTCCGAGCGCTCAGGCCACAGCATCCAACAGCCGATGTGAGGTTCCCACTCTGCCGGCATGCGGAAGCCGTCCTGGCGAGGTGTCGTGGTAAGAACCTTAGACATGAGCGATCTCCTTTGCAGGCTTCGTCGGCTGAGGGCGCTGCCCGTGGACGAGGAATTCTCCGACGATCACCGTCAGAAGAACGCCGCCGACCACGGCGCTTACATAGGTCATGTCGACCGCGCCGGGCTTATAAATGAAGAAGACGATCGCCTGGAGGACGAAGAGCATGCAGACGACGCTCAGCAAAACTGCGACCGGATAACCGCCGGGAACACGGTAGGGGCGGCGCAGGTCCGCGTCGACACGGCGAAGTTTCAGGAACGACAGGAACAGAAGGAAATACGGCAGAAGGAAAACGACAGATGAGAATGCAAAGAGCGTCCAGAAGAGATCCTCCGAACTCTTCGCAAGGAAGCCATAGATAAACAATACTGCGCTGGCGATGATGCCGCACAAGATCGCCGAGTTAGCCGGTGTCTTGTACACAGGATGCAGCTTGGCGAAGATCGCCGGGAGATCACCGCGATTGGCAGCCTCTGCAGCCGAGCGGTTTGCGCCGATCGTCCACGTCGTCATGTTCGCGACGAACGTGTAAAGGCTCATGATGCAGAGCGCGAGGACCGGGATGTTGCCCGAGATTCCAGCTCCGAAGATCTTCTGGAAGGTGTCGGGAAGTCCCTTGATGAGGCCGATTTCCGCAATAGGGAGAGCCAGCAGAATTCCGACCGTTGCGAAGATGTAGAAGAACGCAATGACCGCGCCCGAGCGCACGATCGCCCACGGTACGTCTCGCGCCGGATTTTCCATTTCTTCGGAGGCGCCGGACATCAGTTCGAAGCCGAGGAAATTGTAGATGATGACGGGAAGGAACGCGAGGCTATCGCCCCAGTGTGGCGTGAGGGTCGCGAGGCTAAACTCGTTGGCGGACCCGTGGCTCATCGCGTAGGCAATTCCGCCGATGCCGAGCGAAAGCATGATCACCACCTTGAAGATGGCTCCGATGTTGGGAACCCATTTTCCGACCTCGAGAGTGATGATGTTGATTCCCACGGTTAGCCAAGTCAGCACAAGGGTGACGACAATTTTTGTAGAGAGGCTCATGTCGGGTGCCACGATCTCTGCAAGAATCCCCGCAAAGAGGATGTAGACGGAGGGCATCCAAAACGCGACGTTGACCCACCAGAGCCAAGCGGTGCGGCCCGCCCAGACGGGCCCAAAGGCGCGGCGGACCCAAGAGTAGATCCCACCTTCCTCGGTATAGGTGCTGCCGAGTTCAGCGGTGATCAATCCGTAGGGAATGAAGAACAGAACAAGTGTGAAGATCCACCAGAAGATCGATTGGACGCCAATAGATGCGGCGGCGGTCAACTGATCGATGACGAGCACTGCGCAGACAGTGAATAGCGTCATATCGAGCCCGTGAAGAACTTTGCGAAAACGGGGGGCGGTTGGCGCGCTTTGGGCTGTACTGGCCATAAGAGAAACTCCTTGAATATCTTTCTCAGCCGACGAGTTCTGACGCGTGGAGGAAATCATCGACGCAGGTTCGGTAGTTGGTGACGACGTTCGGGCTTGCAAATTTCAGGCGCGGATAGACGAAATAAGCGAGGAGCGCCTTCTCCGTGTGCAGTCGATTTTCTGCTTGGTCATAGATGATCGACTGCGGTCCATCCATGACGGCATCCGTCACCTCTACGCCGCGCGACGCGGGCAGGCAGTGCATGAACTTTGCGTGCGCCGGAGCACGGGCGAGCAGCTCGTTGTTGACCTGATACGTCGGCATGAATGCGCGCTTGCGATCGGGAATTTCGGCTTCCTGTCCGATCCACCACCACAGATCCGTATAGATAAAGTCGGCGTCCTTCACGGCGGCATCGACATCTTCGGTGACGGTCAGGCTTCCACCGGACTTCTTGATATTCGCTCGGGCGATGTCCTGCCACGCTTTGGGTGCTTGATAGCGTAGAGGGGCGACATGGGTGAAATGCATCCCCATCTGCGTGCAGATCATCATCAACGATGAGCAGACGTTGGTCGCATCACCGACGAACGTGACGTGCAGATCGGAAAGCGATTTGTCAGGAAGCTTATGCTCCATCATTGTGAAGACATCGCAGACGACCTGGGTTGGATGGTTGTAGTCAGTCAATCCGTTCATGACCGGCACGGTAGCGTTGGCAACGAGTTCGAGGACTGTCTGATGCTTGAGGGTGCGAGCTTCGATTACATCGACCATCCGGCTGATGACGCGCGCGGTGTCCTTGACGCTCTCGCGTTGACCAAGGTGGATCTCGCCGGGTCTGAGGTAAAGGGCGTGGCCGCCGAGCTTGGTCATCGCGACTTCGAATGACACCCGTGTCCGGGTCGAGGGTTCTTCGAAGATCATTCCAAGGGACGCACCCTGCAGAAGCCGAGGGCAGGCGCCATTCTTATCGGCATCTTTCAAGAGCCGAATGAGTTCCATGATCCGCAGCAACTCCTCACGTGAGAAGTCCTGGGTATCGATAAAGTGTCTCAAGGGTGCTGGCATGAGCGTTCTCCGACAGATGAGCTAGATTTCGCCCGTGCGCTTTTTTCTTCTTTGATGGAAGTCAAGCTGACGTCAGTGATGGCATCGCTAACCAAAAGAGTCAGAGGGGACATTCGCATGTGCGTGCCGAGGGAGGAGGAGTGGCGGCGGCTCAGTGCCCCGACCGCGATGCAACGTAGTCAATCGGCCGGCGAAGCCTCGGTGAACCGCCGGATCTGCACCATTTCGGCCGCCCTAATACCCTGACGGTGCGTCGAGATCGCCGTAGTAAACAGGCTATGAATCCGCGACATCATTATTTTATTTGTTCTACCGGCGATCATGCTATTTGGCTGCGCTGATCGGCTGTGGGGCAAACAGTCGGCGCTTTAGAAGAAAGGTCATCGACATGCCACCCTATCGCTCCCGCACCACAACGCACGGCAGAAACATGGCCGGAGCGCGGGGCTTATGGCGCGCCACCGGCATGAAGGACGAGGATTTCGGAAAGCCGATCATCGCCGTCGTGAATTCGTTCACGCAATTCGTTCCCGGGCATGTGCATCTGAAGGATCTCGGGCAGCTTGTTGCTCGCGAAATCGAGCGGGCGGGTGCGGTCGCCAAGGAATTCAATACGATCGCGATCGATGACGGAATCGCGATGGGGCACGACGGAATGCTCTATTCGCTGCCCTCGCGTGAGTTGATCGCGGATAGCGTCGAATACATGGTCAACGCGCATTGCGCCGATGGCATGGTTTGCATTTCCAATTGCGACAAGATCACCCCCGGCATGCTGATGGCGAGTCTTCGGCTCAATATTCCGACCGTGTTCGTCTCGGGAGGGCCGATGGAGGCGGGAAAGGTCGTTCACGACGGCAAGCAAACCGCGATCGATCTTGTCGATGCCATGGTGGCGGCGGCCGATGATCGGGTTTCGAACGAGGCCGTCATGGCCATGGAGCGATCGGCGTGTCCGACATGCGGTTCGTGCTCGGGAATGTTCACCGCCAATTCGATGAACTGCCTCACGGAGGCGCTTGGCCTTTCACTTCCGGGAAACGGTTCGATCGTTGCGACGCACGCGGATCGCAAGCGCCTGTTCGTAGAGGCCGGTCACCTCATCGTCGATCTGACACGGCGCTACTATGAGCAAAACGACGAGACCGCTCTTCCGAGAACCATTGCGAGTTTCCCCGCATTTGAAAATGCGATGACTCTCGACATCTCGATGGGCGGGTCGACGAACACCGTTCTGCATTTGCTGGCGGCGGCGCAAGAAGCCGAGGTGCCGTTCACGATGAGTGATATCGACCGCCTGTCGCGCAAGGTGCCGTGCCTGTGCAAGGTCGCGCCGGCGAAATCCGATGTTCATATGGAAGACGTTCATCGCGCCGGCGGCATCATGGCGATCCTCGGAGAACTCGGTCGGGCGGGTCTGATTCACACTGATGTCCCGACGATCCATGCCGCTACGCTCGGAGAGGCGCTGTCACGGTGGGATGTCGGGCAGACGTCCAGCGAGTCCGTCGGGGAATTCTATCGGGCTTCGCCTGGAGGCATCCCGACACAGATCGCGTTCAGCCAGAACCGCCGTTATGCAGAACTCGACCTCGACCGAGAGACGGGAGTCATACGCGACAAAGCGCATGCGTTTTCACAGGATGGCGGTCTCGCCGTGTTATTTGGAAACCTGGCGGAAGAAGGCTGCATCGTCAAAACGGCAGGTGTCGACGAGAGCATCTTGAGATTCACTGGTCGAGCCCGCGTTTTCGAAAGCCAGGATGCGGCCGTGTCGGCGATCCTCGGAGGGCGTGTCGAGGCTGGAGACGTCGTTCTTATTCGCTACGAAGGCCCGAAGGGCGGCCCCGGTATGCAGGAGATGCTCTATCCGACGAGCTATTTGAAATCGAAAGGTCTCGGGAAAGCCTGTGCGCTTGTCACTGACGGGCGGTTCTCCGGCGGGTCGTCGGGTCTCTCGATCGGACATGTTTCGCCGGAGGCCGCTGCGGGCGGTACGATCGCTCTCGTCCGAGAGGGCGATGCCATTCATATCGATATTCCGGCACGGCGCATTCATCTCGACATCAGCGACGGGGCGATGGCAGAGCGGCGTGCCGAGCAGGAGCGACTGGGCTGGAAACCGGCCGAAAAGAGAAGCCGAAAGGTTTCAAAAGCGCTGAAAGCTTACGCCATGTTGGCAACCAGCGCATCGAAGGGTGCTGTCCGACAGCTTTAATGCTGGAGGCGAGAGCGCTAGTTGGAAAGGGCGGCGCTAGATCCGCCGCCCATCGAACACCGCGTGTTCACACTTAGAGAATGGAGAATGTTCGCTCGGGGCGATCGCCGGAGTGCTTGATCGGCTGTCCCGACTGCTCGATGACTGCAACCAATCGCGCGCCCTTATCAGGCACGGGTGTCAGCTTCATCTCGACGTCGCGATGATCGCCAGCCTTCAAGGCGACGCTGGCGAGCGGTTTGCCTTCCCGCTTTCCGGAACGGCTTGCAGCATAGACGTCAAGCGAGCCGGCCTTCGGCAAGAAAGCGTAGGTGATCGTCACCGAGTTGTTGTTCTTCGGCTTTTGGCTCATCGCGATAATGGATGCGGGCGTGCTGCTGGCCGCAAACGCAGCGCTACCGGCGAGCAGCGTCGATAATAGCGCGGCGCCAAGGAACGTGGCCGGTCGTTGCAGAACTGAGGTTTTGAGATCTGACATAGCCGTTTTCTCCTATTCTGTTGAGGGGAATGCGGGTGGACGCGCCCATCCGCCGGGCGGTGCGCGGCTCGAAGAGTCCCGCGATCCTGAACTCTCGTGGGTCGTGAACATCTCCCGATCCGGATGTGGCGCTCGAGAGTTGGGACGACAACCGTCACGATATGTCTATGGACAAATCGTAAGGCGAGGAGGGCATTGGCGGAAATGGCTGCGCTCCGATGCGAAATGCAGATACACGCTATTGAAGCCCTTTTTTCGAAGTCGAAATCGGCACAAAAAGCTCATTGCAATTCGTCAAATGCTCCTTCCGGACATTCTTTTGTCTCAGTTTTCGGATTTGTATCAGACCTGCGGGATTCACGAAGGAAATGCGACGGTGTCAGCAATCACCGCGCACCCGAATGTATTCGGAGCCCGCCATGCGTATGAGCGTAGATACCGTCTCCTCACCGATCGACCTGGAATACGACGCCGAGCAAACTCTTTGGCGCAGTAGCGAACTCGACCGTGGAACAACTCTTCTTCATATGCTGAGCGCCGAATTCAAAAATGCGCTGAGGTCGATGCACCGGCACGTCATTTTGCGCAATGCACTGAGGCGGTCGCAAAATCTTTCCCAGATTCTGCTTTTCGTGGGGTTTGGCGGCGGCTGCTCGGAAATCCTTCCAGTCGACGATATTTTCATCGAAATCATGAAAGAGGGCGCAGCGGGAGACGGCGATCTTCACATTGTTTGCCGATGGAACGTCAGTCGCGATGGCAAGCCCGTATTTCCGCATCACCCAGGTCGCATGATGGAAGTCAGGCGGACGATCAAACTGGAAGAACTTCGAAAGCAATCATCGACCCTCGTCGCATGGGTCGACGACTGTGCAGCGGAAGCAGACATGCAGGGCGGGACTTGGCTCAAGCGGCGCGCTGACGATCTAGCACCGAGGCGGCTGGGCTCCCAAAGGGTCGCTAGCCTGTAAAGGCACGTTGGTTATCCTCATCGGCAACGCCGCCGGATTGCGCTGAACAGCTTCGGGCGCGGGAGAGGACCAAGCGGGTGAATGCCTCGCGGATGAGCGGTACGTAGCGGTGCTTGTAGGGGAACGCTGCGGGTGGCTCGCAGAGGTGGATGAGCATGCAGGCGTTGGATTCAAAAAGCAGGACGCGGCCGTCTCTGGTCAGCGCGCAATCCATACCGCAATAGTCGAGATCCATACGTCGCGCGGCCTCTTCGACGGCATTCGCAGCGTATTTTCCGAAAACGCTTCGCCAGTCGGCGAGAAAGCATTCTTCCTCTTTTCTCTTCCAATCGGCTCGCGCCATTTCTGCGCGCCAGTAATGCACGAGCCATTCGCTGCCGATCGCGAGATGATAAGGAAAAATTTCTCGATCAATAAAGATCAGCCGGTATTTGCGCCAATATCCATCCGGAGACCGGAAATCATAAAACGGGGTGAGAACAAGCTGTCGTTCGGGATTCGTGGTTAAATACGCTTCCTTCTCACTGTCGCTGCGCAATAAGGTCAGGCGGTCGCCACCATGGTCGCCGGGTGGGCGCACGAGGATTGGTTCAGTGACAGATTGCTCGGCGAGATCTTTGGTGCTCGCCCGTCGGGCGGCTGGCGTGATCATACCATCGATGCCGCCGAACAGTTCGGCCGCGCGTCCGCGACCCGTCTTGAGGATGGCGTTCGGTGGATTGAGCACCGGCTTGCCCAGTGTTTTGCAAAGGGCATCTGCGGCTGCGAGCTGCCCCTCATCACAATCCGCGTCGCCCAACAAGTTGAAGACGATGTCGACACGTTTCAATGCTTGGGCTTCCGCGGCGCCGAACGGTACATTCGTTCGGTCGGGCGACGGAAGGGTTACCGAGAGCGTCGAGAAGATGTCGGAATCGATGAGATATCCGGTTGGTATGTGGTTGCCGCCGACGGCTCCTATTAAGAGAATAGTCGCCTTGGAGCGCTGGGACCGCCCTATCCAATGGACTCGCGTCCGTCTGGCGCTTTCGTTCCGTATTGCTTTTGCTTCTTCAGGCCGGGATAAATCATCCAACACCACTGCGAGCTGTTCTGCGGCAGCGGACGAGAAATTAGATTCAACCTCGGCACGGATGACTTGCTCGGCGAGGGGAAGCCTATCCGCTTTCCGGGCTGCCTTGGCCAGATTTCGCAGTATCGAAGCGCGGACTTGAACTTCGGAAGGCTCACACGCAATAAGGCCGAGTAAGTGCGCGTGCATGGCTTCATCGAAGCGTTTGCTGTCGAAGAGAGCAATGCCGCGATTGTCGTGTGCGAGGGCAAATGCCGGATCGAGTTCGACGGCGCGGTCGAGTGCGACGAGCGCTTTCTCCACGCATCCCAATTGATGGAGAGAAACGCCCAAATCGTTGAAGAGGGGGGCATGAAACGGTAGGCTTTCCGCCGCGCATTCGAAATGTTTTACGGCCGCGTCGTGGTCACCCTGCCGCGCTCTCAGCTGTCCGAGGCCTTGCTGGCTCGCTCCACTGTCGGGATGCCGTTTCAGGTGATCGATGAGAATGCTCTCGACCTGAGCGTCATCTCCTTTTTCAATCAGGATGAGGACGAGCGTTTTGATGGCGAGGGCGTGTCCTGGATCGCTAGTCAGAATGCGGCGGCACAAGCCTTCGGCCTGCACATGCAAATTCGCAGCGTGATAGATCTGCGCCAGGCGATAAAGCGCAGGGAGATTTTCGACTGAGGTGGAGGAAGCGGACATCGGTGCGATCGCTTTCCATTTCGTTGCAACGCGAACAAAGTTTTTCGCGGGAGCCATCGCCGATTGGATCGGCGTTCATTGGGCTCTGGATCGCATTCTTCTCATATGATGTGAGCGCATTGGATCGACCCGCTTGTGCTTCAGGCTGTGCAGCCGAGCTTGTGGCAAGCTTGAAATTTATGCTGCGCCTGCACAGGCATTCAGCCTAGTCCGAACGTCCGATCCTCAGCATTCACCTCGCAGTCGAATCACAAAAAATGATCACGACGGGTGCAAATCGCGAAAAGCCGCGAACGGCCAGAACGCCCACTATCTCCCTCGTAACGCTTCCACCCGCTGGTGGCGTGGAAGCAAGCAAAGGAGAAATGTCATGCACACGGATATGCGTCAGGCGTTCGTTTTCTTCGGTCATCGCGCGGGCATTCTGGGCCACGCTTTGTCGGGGCTCGGCGCGCCAAGCGATGCCTCGGGCCTCGGCGCCCCGTCAGGCTTGGGTGGTCCTTCGGGTCTTGGCAGCCCGAGCACGCGGTCGCCGTCCGGACTTGGGCGCGCCTCGGACGACATCATTGCCTCCTGCTCGCATCGTTAATCCCTCTCTTGAGGGCCACCCTGGAGGTTCCCATGCGGAAGACACCACGCCTACGCGTCGTCATCGTTGATGGTTATTCGACCGGACGCGAACTCGTGCGCGAGCTTCTCAATCGTGAAGTTGAGTGCCTTCATCTGCAATCCACCCGCGACGTCCCGCTTGAGGTCGTCAAGGGCTTCGATCGGCGACCGTATGACGGCGATCTCGGCTATCTCGGCCGAGTGCCGGTCGCGGTCGATGCATTGAGACCGTTAAAGCCGGATGTCGTGATTGCGGGTTCGGAATGGGGCGTCAACTTCGCGGAAGCTGTGGCGTTCCGCATGGGACTTCCTACCAATCGTGTCGAGATCATTGGTGCGCGGCGCGACAAATACGAAATGATCGAAGCCGTGCGGCGGCGTGGGTTACGGGCCGCGTCCCAGGCGCTTGTCTCCAATGCGGAGGAGGCTCGTGCCTGGGCCGTCGGCCACGGTGCCTGGCCGATCGTGGTCAAGCCACTGGACAGCGCCGGATCTGACGGCGTCAGCATTTGTAACGAGATGCGGGAAATCGATGCCGCTGTTGCCCGTGACCTCGGCCGGCGAAACTTCATGGGCTCGATCAATCGCCAACTTCTGGTGCAGTCCTATCTCTCCGGCCCGCAGTTCATCGTCAACACCGTGAGCTCGGAAGGGCGGCACCATGTTACCGATGTCTGGGCGATGACGGTCACCATTGCGGGTGGCGACGTCATTCCGGGCGGCATTCATCTCTGCAATCCGGAATCGGAGACGTCATCTGAGCTTATTGCCTACACGCTTGAAGTTTTGTCGGCTCTCGGGATCGAGAACGGGGCGGCGCACACGGAACTCAAATGGACGCCCGATGGGCCGGCCTTGATCGAGACGGGTGCGCGGCTGATGGGCGCAGCGATGGACGAGCCGTCGTATGCCGCAGCCGGTATGCGTACGCAGGCGAACGTCCTGGCGGAGGTGCTTGGCGGTTGCCCCGAAGAGCGCGAAGCAGTGCTTTCCGCATGCCACTACCGCTTCGAAAAGCACATCAGCAAAGTCCTTTTCAATTTCGGTGCGAGCGGGCGTGTGCGGAGCACAGAAGCTCTGGAACGGTTGCGGTCGCTCCCATCCTTTCACGCGCACTACCGGCCACTCCGACGCGGCGACCGCGTCTGGAAGACGGCCGACTGGTTCGCTTGCGGTGGCATGATCTATCTCGTCCACGACGACCCAGAGCAGATCGCAGCCGATATCGAAACCGTCAGATTCTGGGAAAGCCGCGACGCGCTCTATGGTATCGAAACCGACGTTGCGGCGATTGCGTGAG
>CAYYDL010000845.1:0-1544 GCA_964470545.1 uncultured Hyphomicrobium sp.
GGGAAAGAAGCCCACCAAATCGGTAAGATGCGCAAATAAATTATACATCAGTAGAAATAGAGCTCCAAATCCCAGCACAATCGTCGGATAAAAAAAGAAAGGCCAAACAGCAAGAAGCTTTTTGGTCATCTCGAAATTTTCTTCGGATACTTGTTCCTGTCTACGCCGCCGTTCCTCGCTAAAGCGCACTAACCCGTCCAAATCTCTCACATTGGGAGTGAAATTAATGATTCTAAATTGTCGTATAGCCACAGTTTGCATAGCTAACATTTTGAGAATTTCGAATACTACAAACAAACCCAACGAAGAACCTGCTAAAATTCCGGTAAGCGAATGAACTTTAGGAGGGACAACGCCTACACAGAAATTCCAAATGGCAAATATCCCTGCGTATCCCAGTGTAACGACAAGAGTCGTGTACTGTTTAGATCGTTCCAATTGCTGAATAGCGTTTTCCGATTCCAGTTTGATTGATTGCTTGAGCAGTTCCAACTCAGAATTGAAATCTTGGCCATGCGAAATTCTAACCGGGAATTGTGGGGCTAGGCCTGCCATCTCGTCGTCCTCCTGCCCAAGCAAGCATCAGCGGAACTCCACTCAACTACACCCACTCGTTGAGCCGCACGTATCGCACTTCAGGCACGTGCCGTTGCGCACCATCGTGAAGTTGTAGCACTCGGTGCAGGCCACGCCCTCATACCCGCGCAACTTCGCTTCCGAGACACGCTGCTTATAAAGCTCCGACTTTGTCAGCACCGGCGATGTCACCGCCGCCTGCATCTCTTCGCGCACCGCAGCGAGCGCATTCGCGCCGTGCGTCAAGGTCGATTCCACATAGCGGGCGCTGACGTCGAAGCCGTCGCTCTGCACGGCCGCAGCGCCAAGTGACGACGCTTTCGGTCCCGATGTGTTCATCGTCATCCGGCTCGCGAGGCGAACCACGTCGGCGCCGCGCACGAGACCTTTCGACACCATCTTTGTGACGCTTTCCGGCAGATCGAGCGCCAGTTGCTCGTCCGTCGTGTCGTCGCTGGACCCGAGCCCCGTCTCGCCGACGATCTCGCGCGGATCGACGTGCGCGAGGTCATGGCGTCCGAGGTACGACACAGCGAGTTCGCGGAAGATGTAGTCGAGGATCGACGTCGCGTTCTTGATCGTCTCGTTGCCCTGCACGAGGCCAGCCGGTTCGAAGCGCGTGAAGGTGAACGCTTCGACATACTCTTCCAGCGGCACGCCGTATTGCAGGCCGAGCGAGATCGCGATGGCGAAGTTGTTCATCAGCGATCGGAAGGCAGCGCCTTCCTTGTGCATGTCGATGAAGATCTCGCCGACGCGGCCGTCGTCGTATTCGCCGGTGCGCAGATACACCTTATGCCCGCCGACAGCGGCTTTCTGGGTATAGCCCTTGCGGCGGCCCGGCAGCTTGTCGCGGCCCTTCGCCTTCTCGCGTTCGACGTAAACGACACGCTCGACGATTTTCTCGACGATCTTTTCCGAAATGGTCGTCGCACGCGCCGCGAGCGGCTGTGTCATCAGCGTTTCCG
>CAYYDL010000846.1:0-2024 GCA_964470545.1 uncultured Hyphomicrobium sp.
CGCCGGCACCAAGGCGCGGCGGCGCGAGGCGAAGAAACGCGGCAAGCTGCTCGGCCTCGGGCTTGCCAATTACGTCGAGTCCTCGATCGGCTCGCCGCGCGAGCGTACCGACATC
This sequence comes from uncultured Hyphomicrobium sp., assembly GCA_964470545.1. Lineage (GTDB taxonomy): Bacteria > Pseudomonadota > Alphaproteobacteria > Rhizobiales > Hyphomicrobiaceae > Hyphomicrobium_B. Next base: position 116 of record CAYYDL010000846.1, read on the forward strand.
ATCGTAAGACCCGAAGGTCGCGTCGACGTCGTCATCGGCACGCAGCCGAGCGGCCAGGGCCACGAGACGAGCTTCGCGCAGGTCGCCGCCGATCTGATGGGACTGCCGGTCGCGGCCGTCAATATCATCATGGGCGACACCGATGTGGTGAGCGCCGGCGGCGGTTCGCATTCGGGCCGCTCGATGCGTCACGCCGCAACGGTATTGGCCAAGGCGCAGGCCGAGCTCGTTGCCAAAGGAAAGGCCATCACGGCCCTGCTGCTCGACTGCGCGGCGGAGGATGTGTCCTTCGACGATGGGCGCTTCGCCACCACGAAGTCCAATCGCACGTTCGATTTCCTGGAGCTCGCCAAGGAAGCGGCGCACACGAAACTGCCCGCCGAACTGAAAGACGGCCTCGCGGTCCGCACCGACAACGAGATGCATGAGCCGGTGTTCCCCAACGGCTGCGCCACCTGCGAAATCGAGATCGATCCCGACACCGGCGCGCTGACGATCACGCGCTATGCCGCGGTCGACGACGTTGGCCGCTGCATTAATCCGTTGATCGTGCACGGCCAGACGCATGGCGGCATCGCACAAGGTGTTGGCCAGGCGTTGTGGGAGGAATGTGCGCTCGATCCCGACACTGGGCAGCCGCTCGCCGGCTCGTTCATGGATTACGGCATGCCGCGCTCCGATCGGCTGCCGTCGTTCAACGCCGAGATTGTCGAGGTACTGTCGCCGACCAATCCATTCGGCATCAAGGCCGGTGGCGAAGGTGGCACGACGCCGGCGCTAGCCGTCATCGTCAGCGCGGTGCTCGATGCGCTGAAAGATTACGGCATTCGCGATATCACGATGCCGGTGACGTCGCAGAAGATCTGGCTGGCAATCCAGGGGGCGAAGCAAGCTCGGTCCTCATCCTGAGGAGCATCGCGATAGCGATGCGTCTCGAAGGATGGGCCGCGAATACGGAGTGTGCCGCCATCCTTCGAGACGCGGGCTACGCCCGCTCCTCAGGATGAGGACTGAGTGAGGGCGAGGAAGAACAGGATGCACAAAGTCAAACTATCCATCGCGACCACCGACTACGACCACTTCCGCGACTTCCGTACTGGCGCAGTGCAGGCCGAGGGAGTCGATCACGTCTGGTCGATGCTCGGCCATCACGAGATTTTCGCGCGCTTCACCTTCAATCGCGAATGGGACGTCGCCGAACTCTCGTTCGCCAAATTCATGGCGCAGGTGACGCGCGAGAATTCCGATATCGTCGGCCTGCCCGTCGTCTGCTCGCGGCTGTTCCGCTTCTCCTCGTTCTATGTGAACAAGAAGAGCGGCATCAAGACGGCGGCCGATCTCAAGGGCAAACGCGTCGGCTCGCCCGAATGGGCGCATACGGCCGCGGTGTACATGCGGGGGTGGCTCGGCGATGTGCACGGCGTCAAGCTGCCGGACATCCACTGGGTGCAGGCCGGCGCCAACGAGGCCGGCCGCGTCGAGAAGGTGGAGCTGAACCTGCCGAAAGGCGTCACCGTCGAGCGCATCGCCAACAAATCGCTGAGCGAGTTGCTGGCGCGTGGCGAAATCGATTGCGCGATCATTGCGCGTCCTCCCGACTGCTTTCGCAACAATCATCCCGACGTCGAGCGGCTGTTCCCGGACTACTGGGAAATGGAGGAAAAATACTTCGCGGAGTGGAAGGTCTGGCCGATCATGCACATCATCGCGGTGCAGCGACGCGTGCTCGACGCCAACCCGTGGATCGCGCGCAATCTCTACAACGCATTCCTGGAGTCCAAGCGTCGCAGCGTCGAGCGGCTGTCGGACCCGGCCGTGTCGCGCTATCCGCTGGCTTGGCTGCCATCCTATGCGCGCAAGATGCGCGATATGTTCGACGGTGACCCGTTCCCGTTCGGTATCGAGGAGA
>CAYYDL010000847.1:0-1887 GCA_964470545.1 uncultured Hyphomicrobium sp.
CATGTCGCTCGGGACCGGACTGAACAAGATCGCGGGCAAGGCCTTCCGTATCGGGCATTTGGGCGACACCAACGAGCTGACGATCCTTGGTGCGCTGACCGGCGTCGAGATGGGCTTCGATCTTGCCGGTGTGCCGCACAAGAAAGGTGGAGTGGCCGCTGCAATGAGCTACATCGCCGAAACGGCAAACCCAGCCGAAGCCGCGAAAGCCGCCGCGGAGTAAAACCGAATGTCATCCTCGGCTTTATTCCGGGGATCCATTTAGAAGCCGGTGCCGTTGCGGAATGAATCCGGGGGACAAGCCCGAGGATGACACCGGAACGGAAAAGTCCCGCGCTTTTATGCGGAGTTGGAGGACGCCGCCGCGGCATTCGACGCGGAACCTCTAACGAGACCTAAAACACTGTCCAACGTATCGGCCTCCGCAGCAGGCTTGTCCCAGCGAATGCGGTGAATGCGTGGGAACCGCATCGCGACGCCGGACTTGTGCCGCGTCGACGGTTGCACGGAATCGAATGCGACTTCGAACACGATCTCCGGCTCGACCGCACGGACCGGCCCGAACGCTTCCGACGTGTGGCCTCTGATCCATTTGTCGAGAATGAGAAGCTCTTCGTCCGTAAAGCCGGAATAGGCCTTGCCGACGGGCACGAGTTGCGTCTCGCCATTCTCGTCCGTTTTCCAGACGCCGAAGGTGTAATCGGAATAGTACGACGACCTCTTACCCGACCCGCGCTGCGCATACATCAGCACGCAGGCGAGCGTCAGCGCCGCGCGCTTCCACTTGAACCATTCGCCTTTGACGCGCCCGGCTTGATAGGGACTCGCGCGCCGCTTCAGCATTAGCCCTTCGATGCCTTCCGCGCGGGCCGACGACCAAAGCTCGCCCAGCTCACCGAACGTCTTGAACGGGACGAGCGGCGAAACGTCCGTCAAGCGCGGATGGTGCTTCGCGTGCCAGTCTTCGAGCCGCGTACGCCGGTCTTCGAAGGAAAGCCCGCGCAGATCCTCGTGGCCGTCAAAGAGAAGATCGTAGAGCCGTACGTGCGGCGGATATATCTGCATCATCTTCGGCGTGACGGTCTTGCGGTTGAGGCGCTGCTGCAAGTCGTTGAACGGCGCGATGACACCGTCACGCATGACGAGCAGCTCGCCATCGACCACGCAATCGTGCCCATGGAACGCGCTTCGGATTTCCGGAAAAGCCCCGGAAATATCATCGCCCTGTCGCGAGAACATTCGCACCTCGCCGCCGCGCGCCGCGATCTGCACGCGGATGCCGTCCCATTTCCATTCCGCCGCGAAATCTTCCGGTGAAAGCCGCGGCCAGTCTTCTTCTTCGATCGGATGTGCCAGCATGACGGGACGAAAGACAGGCTTTGCCCCGGGATCTGGCCGTTCGGCGTTGCCCTCGAGCCACTGGAAGAGATCGAGATAAGGCGGCGTCAGCGCGTGCCAGATCTCTTCGACCTCGGAGACATCGCGGCCGTAGCTTTCGGCCAGTGCGGTCCGCGCGAGACGCGCCGAAACGCCGACGCGCGGCGCGCCGCCGATCAGTTTCAGAAGCGCCCACCGGCCCGTCGCATCGAGTTGATCGAGAAGATTCCCAAGCCGCTCTGTCCGCCCCGCCGTTGTGCCCTCCGCCATCGCTTCGACGACGGCGCCGAGCGATAACTCAGGCGGCTCGCCGGAATTATCACCGATGTTAGGCCCACCCCTATCCTTTCCCGGCAAGTGGGAGGGGAATAAACCGTTTCTCCCCTCCGCTCGACGGGGAGCGGTCGGGGGTGGGGTGAACTCGAGAGCGAGCTGCCTCGGCTTCTCATCGGATGCCGCTTGTGCATCAGAAGTGTCCGCCGTCGAAACGATCACACGATCATCCGGCCA
>CAYYDL010000848.1:0-2693 GCA_964470545.1 uncultured Hyphomicrobium sp.
CTCAGCGCGACGAGTCCCTCCGGATAGCGGCCGACTTTGATCTCGGCCTCCGCGACACGGGTTCGAATATCGAAAACGGAAACTGATCCTGCGGCCTGATTTGCGACCAGCACCTTCCCGCCCTCGGTCAATGAGGCCAACCCGTAAGGCATCGCCCTTGTTTTCGGCGTGGCGACGACCGCCAAGCTCACGCTGTGGACGACCGAGAGCGTGGCTGCCTGAACATTAGCGACGAAAACATATTTGCCATCGGCCGATAGCGCGATAGCAAACGGCGCTCGGCCAACGGCGACGTTCTTTTCGACTTCCATTTTCCGAGTATCGACTACACCGATGCTGTCGGATTCCCGCTCCGCCACGAATAGCCGTGTGCCGTCAAGATTCAACACGAGGTGAGCAGGCGAAAGGCCAACGGGCAGCGATTTGATCACATGCCCCGTGCGCTCATCCACGATGGAGATGCGGTTTGCCGACCAATCTCCGACGTATATCCGACCGTCGGCTCCCGAGACGATCCCGAACGGCTGGCCGCCAATCGAAATCCTGCGGATAACGCTGCGTCGATCCAAATCGACGACCACGATTTCACCCGTATCGGGTTCTGTCACGAGCGCGGCATTCGAGATCTTGCTCAAGCAGAAATCGGCAGGCTTACCGCCGACCGTTAGCTTAGCGGTAATTTCGTCGACCTTTGGATCGATAACGGAGAGGATGGCGGCGTCTTGGCTCAGGACATAGACACGACTATTATCGCCTGCCGCGGCGCTGGCGCAGAACGTCATCCCCGCGCACGCGACAACCGCAGAAAGCCGTCTCACTTCTTCGATTCCAATTTCGCCTTCAGACCAGCGAGACCATCTTTGATGAAGGCCGTCTTGGCCTTTACTGCGCTTGCATCATCCTTACCTTCCGGTGGCTCGTTGCCTGTATCGGCACGATAAAGGCGCGAAATCCATTCGACCTCACTACCACCGGAGCCTGGTTGCACGGTGATCGCATCCGAATAAGAGCTGGTCGGCATCGCGTCATCATTTTCGTTTTGAAGTCGATAATCGATTTCCATTGCCTTATCATCCACGGCATCGAAGCTCTCGACGAGATCACCACCGTGTTTCATCGTCATCGTGCGTGTCGTATCGTTCCCCGTCCCTTCGACCTTGATTTTTGTGACCCACGGATGCCAGAAGCCGATCGATGCAAAATCCTTGACGACTTTCCAGACGTCGGCGGGAGGCGCTGCTATTGTGATTTTCTCATCAACCTTCTGGGGCGTCGGTCCATGCGCTTCCACGACCTCGATGGCCCCGAAGAAAGTGGCGATAACGAGTGCGATACGAAGAGAGACGTACATTCCTTGCTCCTGTTTAGGTCTTTAAGCTCGTGCGGATTTTCGAAACGGTCCGAGCCAACGCAATAGGCCATTGAGCTCGGGCAGCGTGTAAGCGATCGCGGTGATTAGCAGCGCCAGGCCGGCGGGGATTGGCGCGAGATTGGTCAAGACCGACACGAGGCGCGGACGCGCGTCGCTGCGAAGCGGACTCGCAAGATCTGATGTCTTCTGCAGCTCAACGTAATTGAGCCCGGTCCTCGCCGACAAATCTTCGAGGTGCACTGTCTTGACGGACGTCAGATGCTCGTCACCGACGGCAGCTTCGCCACCCCAGGGCGCATTGCGGGGATTGTATCCTTCGCGGTTCTCCATTCCGGGTGGCGGAAGTCCGACGCGATTTTCCTGCTCGACATCGGCGGCGCCGTAAACTCCGATTTGATGACCTTCATCGTCAAACTTCGGGATCGGCACTTTATCGGTTCCCCCGACTCCGACGATGAGACCTTTGACGGCGCCGATCTTGCCTACGAACTCCGGAACGCCTGTCACCGGTGTCGGGGGCGCTTCGTGCCCGTCGGTCAGAAAAATGAGGTTGGTATTGAGGCTTCCAGCGATATCGATCGCCGAATAGAGGCCCTTTGCGATCCAGCTGTCCGCCTGCCATGCCATGCGCCAGTCCAAGCCGGAGATCGCTCCCGCCAACGCATCATAATTGCTGCAAACATCGACAGGCTCGAACAGGAGGAAGGAGAGACGTTCGGTAAAGATGCCTAGGCCGAGACGCGACTGGCACGGTAGATTCGGAATCATATCGATCAGCGCTTGTTTCGCGGCATCCAGCCGCGTCTCGGAGCCGTGAGGATAGCCCATATCGCGCGTGTTCATGCTGCCGGTGATATCGATCACCGCCACCGCATCGACGATCGGCCGTGTCCGCCAGATATCGAATCCGATCCATGCCGCGATCGCTAAAAGCAGCGCCGCAAGGAGCATGACAGCGCGTCGGTCGATGGTGGCGCTATTGAGCTTCATGGTTCGCCCTTCGGCACGCCCGGCAGCTCGTACCAAATTGTCTTTGGCGTCTTGAGCGTTCGATCGGTGGGATTGTTCGCTTGCGGGAGGTCCCGAACGACGCGCATCGCAACATCGAGGTTGTATTTGACGTCCCAATCGTCTGGGTCGATCTTCAACGCCAACCGATATTCTGACTTCGCGAGATTGACGACCGCTTGGGCTGAATCGACATCGCCCTTCTGGACCAAATCCGCGCCTTGGCGCGTGCGGGCATTGGCGACGTTGTAAAGCGCTGCGATGCGCTCTCGGGAGGGAAGTTTTGTTTCGACGCTATTCAATAGCGATTGCG
>CAYYDL010000849.1:0-5996 GCA_964470545.1 uncultured Hyphomicrobium sp.
CCGCGTTGCGTTGAAGCTCTGGCGCGAGATCAACCTCAAAAACCTCACCGAAAATATTCTGCCGACTCGCCGCCGCGCGCAGCTCATCTTACAGAAAAGCGAGAGCCATCGCGTCGAGTCCGCGGCGCTTCGCAAGCTTTAAGCATCGCGCGTTTCGGCAAAAAAATGGGCCGCTTGGGGATTAGCGGCCCTGCCGAGTGTTCACAGGCGAAAGAATTTGTCTGATCTGTGTGCGGATCAATGGGGTGATGCTGATATCAGCGGATGGGCTGCAGGGCAGCGGCTATCGGCTCCGATACGAACGCCGGAGCCGCTTGCGTGGAAGCCCGCGCGTCTTTCGCGAGTTCGATCCGGCTCTTTAGCGTGAAGACCTTATATTTGTCCCGAAGGCGGCGAATGGCCGAAGGATTGGAATAACCCATCAGGCGAATGGCGGTCGTCGGCTTCATTTCGGGATGAACCCGCAACAATTCATCCAGCCGTGCGATCCGGTCGCTGTCATCGATGCCGGTCCCTTTCGGACGGCCGCGGCGGCTGGGAGAGTGAAGCATTTTGCGAACCTCGAAACGAAGCGATTCGTTGACTTCGAGATTGCGGCAAGAAAATTCGCAATTCCAGGGAGAATAATTGTGAGTCCGAATTGGACACGAAATACCCCCTAAACATTCTCATATTGAACGACGTTCATAATAATTGGACATATCCAGGAATTCGGAATTGCGGCGCCGATTGCCGGAATCAGCCCGTAATTGGCTCATGCGATAAGGCCATGTTGACGCGCGAATTCCGACAGAGAAACCGCAGGCCGGGCGCCCGTATGGCTGATAATTTCGGAAGCGGCCAAACTCGCGAGCCGTCCGGCCGTTTCCAAATGTAAGCCCTTCGAATATCCAAATAGGAATCCGGCGGCATATAAATCCCCCGCTCCTGTCGTATCGACCACCTCTTCGACCGGAAAAACGGGAATTTGAATCCGTTGCCCTTCGTAATGAATTTCGGAACCTTTTCCGCTGCGCGTCAGCACCGCCAACCGCACGTCGTTTTGCGCGTTCTGCGCAGCGAATTCGAAGGATTCCGTTTGATAGAGAGATTTGATTTCGGACTCGTTGGCAAAAAGAATATCAATGCCTGAGCGAATGAGTTTTAGAAATTCATCGCGGTGCCGATCGACACAAAAACCATCGGAAAGAGTAAGCGCCGTTTTTCTTTCAGCGCCTTTGGCAGCTTCGAGTGCCGTGCGAAATGCCTGTTTCGCTTGCGGCTCATCGAAGAGATATCCTTCAAGATAAAGAATTGACGCCGCGCGGATCATGTCGAGATCGATCTGCGCGTCTCCCAGATTCGTCGAAATGCCGAGATACGTATTCATTGTGCGTTCGCCATCGGGCGTAACGAGAATAAGCGAGCGCGACGTCGGCGTTCCATTTGAAACGGGAGGCGCATCAAACGTCACGCCGATCGAGCGAATATCGTGCGTGAAAATTCGGCCGAACTCATCATCGGCAACGGTGCCGACAAAGGCCGCACGTCCCCCGAACGACGCGATACCGGCAATCGTATTCGCGGCCGAGCCGCCCGAAATTTCAACGGCGGGTCCCATCGCCGAATAGATCTTTTTAATCTCGTCGGCATCAACGAGGCGCATGCTGCTTTTAGCGACACCGACGTCGGCGAGAAAAGCTTCGTCGCATCGGCCGATGATATCGACGATCGCGTTACCGATCCCGATGACGTCGTAACGCGCATCAGTCATGAAAGCCCCCTTATTGGATGAGTGGTGGGCACTATAGGGAGGTGACGGTCGCTCGCAAGCCGCTCTCTAGCGGCCGCCCGCCGCAGTCGCGGACATCGCCGCCATGGAAGCGAGCGCAAGAAGAAGTCGCTCTGTAATGACATCTTCGAGATTTGTGGAGAGACGTGCCGCCTTCGCCGCCTCGGCGATCCGCCGCAGCGCCTGGTCGAGCTGGCTGCGGGACCAGGCGCGCACCTGACGTGCAAACGTGTCTTTCTGCTTGAAGAACAACGGCGGCCGTATGGCCCTTAAGGCGTCGTCGAGACGTTGACCAGCGTCGACGTCGCTCCGCACCCGATGCAGTTTCAGGAAATAGCGCTGCACGACCACGATGATCATCTGCGCGTTTTCACCTGATGCAAGTGCGCGTCCGAAATCGCTGATCGCGTTTTTGGTGCGGCCATCGGCGACGGCTTCGGCGACGCGTTCGAGCGCAAGGCCCGCAGCATCCCCGACGAGCTGATCGACATCTTCGAATGTGATCTGTGAACGCCCAAGACAATAAAGCGCGAGCTTCTCGATTTCCGATCGCGAGAGGGCCCGGTCGGCGCCGAGCCGGCTTTGCAGAAGATCGCGGGCATCGCCATCGATCTTGAGCTTGAATGATCCGAGGACTTCGGAAATCAGCTCGTCGATATCGGCGGCCGTATCGGGATAGCACGCCACCGAATAGCACGATGCCTGCTTCTCGAAGAGCGTGCGCAGGGTGTCGTCGGCCTTTAGGTTTCCAGCCTCGACGATCAGCAGCCCTTCGAGCGGCACGGATGCAAGAATGGGCTTCAGCAGCGCCGCCGAGATTTTTCTGCCCGCGATGGCACGCACGATCCGCCGCCCTGAAAACATCGGCCGCGTCTGAAGCTCGGTTTCAAGTCGCCCGGGATCGTCGTCGAGTTCCGTCTCGTCGATCTTGAGGATTTCGCCCGGCGGATTTTCGCGCGCCGCCAGAACGCGCGCCAGCGCCGCCGCGCGTTCGCTCACGAGGCCGGGGTCGGAGCCGTGAAAGAGCACAGCGGCGAGATCGGCGGGCGGCGCCTTCATAAAGGCTGCGGCTTGCTGCGGTTTGATGATAGCCATGGTGCCGCTCTTATAGGGCACTTGCCCGAAAAATAAGTGCTAAGGAGCTAAGCCTGATTGCTGGCAAGAACCGCGAGAAGACGCGTCCGGAGCTCCTCGCCGACCGTTTCGGCAGCCCGGTTCTCGGCATCCTGGCGGGCTTCGACGTTGGCGAAGACCGATGACACGCGGTCGAACGAGGCGCGGCCATAGCTCGAGCCGTGGGCGACGACTTTCTTGTCCGACAGCCGCACGAGGCTATAGGTGGCGTCGATGCCGTAAATTTGGCTGCCGGCGTTGCCGTCGACTGCGACCAGCATCGACGTCACGGACTCACGAATGGCGATGTCCAGGCGATACTGCGGAGGCTTGGGCGCGCCGCCGCCGGTCGTCTGGAAGATCAGCTCATTGCAAATGCGCTGTCCGACGCGGCCCGGAATGGGTGCAACATCGATCGCGGCGAGCCGCTCGTTGACCGCATCGCCATTGATCAGCGCCGAACCGTAAAGGGGATGAAAGCCGCTGCTGCCGCAGCCGCCGAGGAAAGGAACAGCGAGGACGGACGAGGTCAAAAGCAGGCCGCGCACAGCCCTAAGGCTGTACTTGCCCCTCAGTCCAAACCGCCCCTCAGCCAACGACATTCACGATCCTCTGCGGAACGACGATCACCTTTTTCGGCGGCCTGCCGTCCAAGGCCCGCGCAACCGTATCAAGCTTCAGCGCCGCCGCCTCAACCTCCTCGGATTTCGCATTGCGTGAAATCACGAGTTCGTCCCGTCGCTTACCGTTAACCTGTACGGCAATGGTCACGTGATCGTCAACGAGTAGCTCCGGTTCGGGCGTCGGCCACGGTTCGTTCGCGACCAGCGTGTTGTATCCGAGCCGCGCCCAGCATTCTTCAGCCAAATGCGGCATCATGGGGCCGAGCATCACGACGAGAAGCTCTGCCGCTTCTCGGACCGCCCACGCGACGTCGGGACCGCGCTTGGATAGCGCCGACTGGAGCACATTGGAAAACTCGTGGATATTGGCGACAGCGACGTTGAAGCGGAGGGCTTCGATCGCCCGCCCGACACCGTCGAGCGCCCGGTGCGCGGCCTTCCGGACTTCCAAAGCGTCCGGTCCGAACGACTGCGGCTTCGGCCCGTTTTTCTCCGGGTAAGCGTCCGCGATCTCATCGACGATCCGCCAGACGCGCTGGATGAATCGTCCGGCCCCCGCCACCCCGGCTTCGGTCCAGATGACATCGCGTTCCGGCGGACTGTCGGACAGCATAAACCAGCGGGCGCAGTCGGCGCCGTAGTGCGCTATGATGTCGTCCGGGTCGACGAGGTTCTTCTTGGACTTCGACATCTTCTCGATCGACCCGATCGCGGCTGGCTTGCCGGTGGCAATCTCGATCGCCTGCCGGTTTGCGCCTTCCCCCTCGACGCGCACGTCGCTCGGCAGCAACCAGAACCCCTCCTCGGACTGGTAGGTCTCGTGGGTCACCATGCCTTGCGTGAAGAGGGCCGCGAACGGTTCGCGTGTGTTCGTCGAAAACGTCAGATGGCCGGTGTCGCACATCGCCCGCACGAAGAAGCGCGAATAGAGCAGATGCAAAATCGCGTGCTCGATGCCGCCGATGTACTGATCGACGGGCAGCCAATACTGTGCGGCGCTCCGGTCGACCGCCGTTTTTGCTTCAGGTGCCGTGAAGCGCACGAAATACCAGGACGAGTCGACGAACGTGTCCATCGTATCCGTTTCGCGCAGCGCCGGTTCATTGCAGATCGGACACGTCGTATGTTTCCACGTCGGATGTCGGTCGAGCGGATTACCCGGCTTGTCGAATGTCGCATCCTCGGGAAGCTCGATCGGCAAGTCTTTTTCGGGCACCGGCACGACGCCGTGCGTTTTGCAGTGAATGACCGGGATCGGACAGCCCCAATAGCGCTGGCGTGAGATGCCCCAGTCGCGCAGGCGATAATTCACTTTGCGCGCACCTTGCGGCTTCGATCCGAGCTTCTGTTTTTCGAGCCGCTTCGCCGCTTCGTCAAATGCGGCTGTCGTCGAAAGGCCGTCCAGAAACCGCGAGTTGATCATCGTGCCGTCGTCGACATAGGCCTTGTCTGTCAACTGGAACGTTTCGGCTTTTTCTCCCGGCGGCAGGATGACAGGAACGACGGGAAGATCGTAGCGGCGCGCGAAATCCATGTCGCGCTGATCACCCGACGGACATCCGAAGATCGCGCCGGTGCCATAGTCCATCAGAATGAAATTCGCGACGTAGACCGGCAATTCCCATGTCTCGTCGAAGGGATGGATAGCACGAATGCCGGTATCGTAGCCGCGCTTCTCCGCCGCTTCGATTTCCGCAACGGACGTGCCCATGCGCCGAACGTCATCGCAGAAGGCCGCGAGTTCCGGGTTTTTTTCAGCCGCCGCCTTCGCCAACGGATGGTCTGCCGCAACAGCAAGGAACGATGCGCCGAAGAGCGTATCAGGCCGCGTCGTGTAGACTTCGAGTTCGCTGAACCCTTTGGGCGCGGTCTTCGGATTGAGCGCCCAGCGAACCAGCATGCCTTCCGAACGGCCGATCCAGTTCGCCTGCATCAGGCGCACTTTCTCTGGCCACTTGTCGAGCGTGTCGAGATCGGAGAGCAATTCTTCGGCGTAATCGGTGATCTTGAAGAACCACTGCGTCAGCTCGCGCTGCTCGACGAGCGCGCCGGAGCGCCAGCCGCGGCCATCGATCACCTGCTCGTTCGCCAGCACCGTCTGGTCGACCGGATCCCAGTTGACCTTCGATGATTTGCGATAAGCGAGACCCTTTTTCAAAAGGTCGAGAAAGAGCTTCTGCTGGTGCCTGTAATAGGCGCCAAAGCCCCGCCGATTGGCAACCGCCCGAAGCGTGGCTCGAGTATGAAACCGCCTATGGGCTGACACGGGCGCAGACCTATTGGGCCTGGCTGAAGAATCGCGAACTCGCGATCGTTGCTGGCGGCTCGGCAGACGAACCCTGTTGGCAGTTCAAGCAGGAATACCCGGCCAACGCGGATGAAGCCTTCCAGACTTCAGGAGAGCAATCGTTCATCGAACCGGCGCAAGTCATCAAGGCAAGGAAGCATAAGGCGAGCGCCTATGGCCAGACGGTTCTCGGCGTCGATCC
>CAYYDL010000850.1:0-2415 GCA_964470545.1 uncultured Hyphomicrobium sp.
GTGGCTCGATGCAGGCAGATGATCCGCCTTGGTCGCGGCAAAGAGCACGCGGTCGATCTTGCGCCCGAGGAACATTGATAGCCAGGAATTGGCGCCGGGGCGGAAGGCGCGCAGAATATCCGTCATCGCACGTTCGAGATCGCTGACGGCTTCAGCACCGCGGTGCAGCGCGGTCAAGACGTCGACCAATACGATCTGGCGATCGAGCCTCGCGAAGTGATCATTGAAAAACGGTTTGACAACGGACGCTTTATAGCTCTCGAAGCGGCGTGCCATCATCGCGGCCAGCGATCCGCGCGGCAGGCGCTCGTCCGACGTCAAGGGCATGGGAAAAAACGTGAGGAGCGGTGACCCTTCGAGTTCGCCGGGCAGCAGGAAACGACCCGGCGCAAGGGTCGATTGGGCGCCGCTGTCGCGTGTCGCGCGTAAGTAGCTCGTGAAAAGCTTGGCGCCCGTGATGGCGATTTGCTCATCTTCAGTCGCGGCCGGGTCGGTTCCGGCGAGGAAGGCGAGAAAGGGCTTTGCGAATTCAGCGCGCGACGGAGAGGCGGCAAGCGCCCGCGCGTTGGTCGAGAAGGTGCGATAATCCTGTTCGAGGAGGGGAAGGTCGATCAGCCATTCACCGGGATAGTCCACAATGTCGAGATGAAGTTTCGAATAACCTGCAAGGCGTTTGAGCGCGTAGGCTGAGCGATATTCGATCGTGACACGCAGCTCGGAAATCCGCTTCGTGCTTTCGGGCCAGCGCGGGGGCGATGACAGAAGATCGGAGAGATGCGCCTCGTAATCGAAGCGCGGCACGCTGTCGTCGGGCTGTGGCTCGAGATAAGCGCGGACGATCCGATGCTCGGCATCGGCCGCGAAGAATGGCAACCGGCCGCCGCTGACGAGATTTCGTACGAGGGCGGTAATAAATACAGTCTTGCCGGCGCGCGATAGCCCGGTGACGCCCAGGCGCACCGATGGCGTCAGGTAATCCGCCCAGCGGGCCTGTGCGTCTTTGAGAAGATGAGAATAAGAGCTGTCAGCCAAGGGGTGCCGCGTAAGACGCCAAGAGAAAAGGAAGCCCGAAGGCTCCCCTTAAGTGACGTAACTCGCGAGCATCGACAAGACTGTTTCCAGCGCATCGTTGCGCTATATCAAGTCGAACGGATCACCCATAGAAGATGACGGCCACGCCTGCGGCGAGCACGACAACGGCCATCAACATAATGGCGCCAGAACGCAGAAATTCGGACACGGCCTCTCTCTCCTTTGCCAAGTCCATAACCAATGTTGGCGAAGAGCATAGGCTCAGAGGGTTGAATAAGCCCTGACGCGCGGGTTCACGCGACGTTCATGGTGGTGCCATGTTGGAGGGCTGCTGCGGGTGCGTCCCTCAGGCGTCGTGCGCCTTGCGGACCTCGAAGACTTCCATGATCCGGCAGCCGCGATGCGGGCCGTCGACGACGAAGGTCCATTTGCCCTCTGTGAAGGTGTCGCACATCTTGACGCCTTTCACGAGGATCCAGTGCCCCTCCTTACCTTTGTGGATCGCCAGAATGTAGTAAGCCCAGGCGTTCCTCGGCTTCTGCATCCATGTCCAGAGCGTCGGCCGCTCTTTGCGGGCACGGTGCATGTGGCTTTCCTTGAGCTCCATCCGGTAGCCGAAATAGGCAAGGGCGGCTTCGACCTCGTCGGAATAGGTTCCGCGCACGACCGGTTTCCGGTGTGGCGGCAACGCGCGACCCTCACGGATCACGTCCTCGATTTTCGAGATGCCGTAGCCGGTGATCGCTGAGAGCACATAAGGGCCGCAGAACGCGACCCGGCCGGTGTCGTTTTTTGCCGCATCGAGACTCGACGACGGCCAGCCGGTTGAAAAGCGGTCGGTCATGAGGAAAATGCCCTATATACGCGGAGACGGGATGCTCATCCGATACGGTTAAGCAAACGTTAACGCATTAGCAGCCGGAGCCAGTCCGTGGCCGAGCGGGTCAATGTCTCATTTTTTCAGGAGCTGATGGCAACCGTCGCCGAGCAAGGCCGCGCGCTGTTGCCGAAGGCGCTTTTCCGCGACGTCGGCGGTCAGTCGCTCGAGGTGCTGGCGCGTGCTTTGATGTCGGGACGGGGCGAAGCTTCGGGCGTCGCCATCGCGCGGCAGCTCCTCAATCAATTCAAGAAGGCGACCGGGGAGGAGCGGCTGGCGTTCTATCGGTTCCTGGCGGAGGATCTGCAACCTGATGCCGCCGGCGTCGCCGAGGCTGCGCGCGCCTATCTCGATGATCCGTCAGAGAAGACGCTCTCGCGGCTACAAAAGGCATCCTACAGCCCGCGGCTCGAATTCTTCCGGCGCCTCAATCTGGCATCCGGTGCAACCGCTGAAATCGTCGCGTTGCGGGCCGACCTTCTCCGTCACATCAAATCCGATGAAGC
>CAYYDL010000851.1:0-10118 GCA_964470545.1 uncultured Hyphomicrobium sp.
GTCTCAGGCATGCCCTCGACCTCAATGCTGTCGATGGGCTTCACCGCACTAGTACGATCGATCCATATGTATTCATCGAACTGCTTTGGGAGCACTGCCTCAAAGTAGTGACTCGCGAGCTCGCTTTCGGGCCTGTAGATCACGCCGATCGCCCGCTCGAGCAATGGGCGCAGCAAGCGATCGTGCAATTCGCTCTTCTCTTTCAGCGAAAACATCATTCCAGGCGCGTTGGTCAGATGGAAAAGTCTTTCATAGCTCTGCGGATGGGCCGGGCGAACGTTCATGGTTTCCATTGGTCCGTCCCAGTCCGACGCCGCGGCCACGGTGCCATCGTTGGTGCCGAAACCGATCGCAAAGCATTCGGTTCCGAAATTCTGTCTGCACAATTGCCCGATATTGTGTTCGCCACGCTGCCCCATCTCCGTCGCGGATGCATCACCGACGTGGGAATTGTGCGCCCAGACGATTGCCTTCGACGCTGATCCATGATGGGCCAGCAACTGTTTGAGCGTTTCGAACATGTGGCTGTCGCGCAGGTTCCAGGACGCCCGCGAACCGTAATACATCGTGCGATAGTAGCGTTCGGCGTTTGCGATCAGCCGCGCATTCTGTGCCGCGTCGAAATATCGTTCCGCGTCGTGCATGACGTAGTCTTGCTGCTTCTGAAGCAATTCGACCAGCACATGCGAGACATCCTCTTCGCACTTACGATAAGCTCCCGTGATCGCCGCCCGGCCGTATGCAGCCGGATCAGCCTGCCATGGGCTCAAGCAACCGTATCGCTCCCGTGCAATCGCCGCGAGATCTGGATCTACGTTATCCAGATAGCTCAGAACAACGCGCACAGAGTTGTGCATGCTATAGAGATCGAGGCCGTAGAAGGCCGCGCGCTGCTCATGAGGCTTTGTCTCGTTGTTCTTATGAAGCCAATCAACAAAGCCTTTCGTTTCCATGTTGCGCCACATCCACGTGGGAAACCGCGCGAATGCCGTCCAATCGGAGGGCGCCACTTCGCGATGCCGGATGTAATGATCAATCCTTGCCGCGTCGGGCCAATCTGCTTCTGCCGCAACAAACGAGAAACCCTTATCTTCAATTAGCCTTTGCGTTATGCGCGCGCGCATCCTGTAGAATTCGGACGTACCATGCGTCGCTTCTCCGATAAGCACGATACGAGCATCCCCGATGCGTCGCAGAAGCGCGTCGAGGTCCGCGTCGCGAACATGGGTAAATACTTCTCCCCGCTTGGCAATCAGCGAGGGAATAGAAACACTGATAGCCGGACGGGTCTGGATGATGCGCGGTGGCTTCACGCGCCATTCGTCGTCCGTACTTTCCCATCCCTCCTTGCCGATCAAGGGTACGAAGCGCACGTCGGCAATGTCTTCCCGATCGAAATCGTCTTCACCCGTCCGCGTGATGCGAACCAGTTCCTGGGAACGTGGATCTCGCCCGATGGGAGCGACCATTCGGCCGCCAACTTTTAGTTGATAAAGCAGGGTGGCGGGCAGCTCAGGTGCCCCTGCGGAAATCAATATCGCATCGAATGGCGCCTGATCTGGCCAGCCTTCCGTACCATCGGCGTGACGAACGCGGACGCCACCACAATCGGCGCGAACAAGATTCGCTCTGGCCTTGGCCGCGAGTTCTCCTATGCGTTCAATCGTATAAACATCACCTGCAATTCGCGCGAGGATGGCAGCGGCATACCCAGATCCAGTTCCGATCTCCAAAACTTTCTCGCCGCCGCGGAGGCTCAGGGCCTCGATCATGAACGCAACGATATAGGGCTGCGAGATCGTTTGATCGAATCCAATCGGAAGAGGCGCATCATCATAGGCCTGATCGGCCAGATCATGGGGCACGAACAGTTCGCGGCGAACATTCCGCATGGCGTTGAGAACGAGGGGATCGCGAACTCCGCGCGACCTGATTTGACTTTCGACGAACGCATGCCTCAATTTTGATGAAGCTGCGGGACGGATCGGCAATGTCGTCGCTTTGGGCATCAAGCGCCTCCACTCTCGATACTTAAACGAACTCTTGAGCGAGCGGACTGTTTCGACGATCTACACGCCGCGCGGTAAATGATGATAGCCCGCCAGGATCGATCGCCTGGCGGGCATATGGAAACAGCATGGGTGTCAAACGGCCTTTACTGTAATTTTCTTTTCCGCCGCCTTGGCTTCCGATGTTTTAGGAAGTGTGACCATGAGCACACCTTTCTTGAACACGGCTTCAATCTTGTTCGTGTCGACGCCGTCCGGAACAGCGAAGCGACGTTCGAATGAACCGAAGCGCCGCTCTGACAAATAATAATCCTTCTTCTTCTCTTCTTTTTCTTCTTTCTTTTCGCCCTTGATTGAGAGCATTCCGTTCGAGACCTTCACCTCAACGTTATTTTCATCCAAGCCCGGCAGTTCGGCCGAGATCTCGTAGGCATTATCCTTCTCGACAATGTCGACCGGCGGCGCAGACGTCCATGTGAGTTCGCGCTTCATAAGGGGTTCGATGTCGAGAAGAGATCCGCGGAAAGGCGAGCGCAAAAATCCGCGATCAAAATCATCTACGATGTCGCCGAGGTGTCGACGCAAATTGTCCATCGGCCACCAATCGCGGCGCGGTGGTTCGCCCTTTTCGGATTTGATGGGAAGCTTAACTGCAGGTTCTGCCATAGCACACACTCCTTGCTATCAAAATCCCCCGCCATTCCTTAAACTCTGCGTCACCGAAACGGCCATTGATGAGCATCAAAAACAACGACGTTCTCGCGCGTCGAACCGTGATCAATTTCGTTTGAAGACTAAATCTCTCTAAAATTTTCCATGTCATTGCGCATCGCAACCGAGGACAGGTTTCATCGCAAGCCTCTACTAGGCTGGGGTGTTTTCTACGCGTACTGCGATGCGGACACGGATGCATTTCGCGGATTGTTCGACCCGCCTTCGACCCCCCGTTAGGGGCGCAGCGTCGACGTTATCTTTTGAGACGCTCTGCGATGCGATCCAAGATCCAGCCGACCGCGGCCATCATGACCAAAATCAGTACGAGGCAGGTGATCAATGCCAATGCACCGAGAACATACGCGCCAACACTACGCCCACTGCCGATGATGGCATGTACCAGCCCGAAAAATGCGATGCCGACGAGCGCGATGAGCACCACGAGCATCGCGTTTGATGACTTGAATGGCATCCTGCTTGGATCCTGCTTCTCGTAGCTTGGCTGTTCGCACATTGCCTTCGGCTGTGCAACGCTTACTGCATTGGTGCGTTCCGAGCATAAAATTCCCGCATTGCTGAACAGCCGGCACCACCTGATTTTCCCCGCGCCCGCAAACATTATGTTCCCGGAGCCTTTTGGCGCGCACTCGGCAAGAGTCCACTTCCATCGCGGTTTTCTCTGCGCTCCGACCGCGAGTGGGGATAAAGCCTCGCGAAAATCCAGAAGCAATGACCTTTGACCTTTGTTACGGTACGATCACAACAAGCACTCGGATGGACGTTTCCTTTCCACGAGCGCCCTGTCTTTTGCAGTCAAAACTGTTTCCCACCGTTGAAGCAGCCACCGCAGATCTGGGTATGAGCGATACGAACTTACGACGCGCCCTCATTACGGGCGTAACGGGCCAAGACGGGGCATACCTCGCCAGGTTATTGTTGACGAAGGGCTATGTCGTTTACGGCATAAAGCGCCGCTCATCCTCGTTCAATACCGAGCGAATCGATGACCTCTATGTCGATCCTCACGAACAAGAGACGCGATTTCGGCTGCGCTATGGCGACTTAACGGACGGAACCAACCTCATTCGCCTCTTGCAGGAAATCCAGCCTCACGAAATCTATAATCTTGCCGCCCAAAGCCACGTTGCGGTGAGCTTCGAAACCCCGGAATACACGGCTAACGCTGACGCGCTCGGCACATTGCGATTGCTTGAGGCAATCCGCATTCTGGGCGTCGAAAAGACAACTCGCTTCTATCAAGCCTCGACGTCGGAACTCTACGGCAAGGTGCAGGAGATTCCGCAAAATGAGACGACGCCGTTTTACCCCCGTTCGCCATACGCAGCAGCGAAACTCTATGCGTACTGGATTACCGTCAATTACCGGGAGGCCTACGGTATTCACGCGTCAAACGGCATTCTCTTCAACCACGAAAGTCCGCTACGGGGCGAGACGTTCGTGACTCGAAAGATTACCCGGGCTGTTGCCGCAATTCATAAATCCATGCAGGAGACGCTTTACCTCGGCAATCTCGATGCCAAGCGCGACTGGGGGCACGCGAAAGATTACGTTGAAGGCATGTGGCGCATCCTGCAACAGGATGTGGCTGACGACTATGTTCTCGCAACCGGCGAGGCGCACTCTGTCCGGGAATTCGTAGAAATCGCCTTTGCCGAAGTCGGATATTCGATTGGCTGGGAGGGAAGCGGAAAAGAGGAGATCGGCAGAGATGCCAGGAGCGGCCGCGTGCTGGTGCGCATTGATCCGCGCTATTTTCGGCCAACCGAGGTCGATTTCCTCCTCGGCGATCCCAAGAAAGCAAAGGAGAAACTCGGCTGGCAGGCGAGAACCCCGTTTCGAGACCTCGTCGCCGAAATGGTCTCTTCCGATATCGAACTTGTGGGCAAGGAGCGCTGGCGCGCTGACCGCTCAGCATATTAGCGATGCAATTATAATTTCGTTTGGAATCTGCAATATGGTGTCTTTAGTCCTGTCAGATGCGCACGATACCGATGACATACGATATAGACGGGAAACGCGTTTTGGTTGCGGGACACCGCGGAATGGTCGGGTCAGCCGTCGTTCGGAGACTTGCGCGTGAACACTGCAAGGTGCTGACGGTCGATCGAGCCGAGGTCGATCTTCGCAACCAGGCTGCAGTTCGGTCCTGGATGAAGCGCAACAGACCGCAGTCCGTTATCATTGCGGCCGCCAAAGTTGGCGGGATTCTCGCTAACGCGCGATATCCCGCTGACTTCATCTACGACAATCTCGCGATCGAAGCGAACTTGATAGAATCCGCCTTTCGCGAAGACGTCGAAAAGCTGCTTTTCCTCGGCTCATCCTGCATCTACCCAAAATTGGCGCCTCAACCCATCAAGGAAGAGGCGCTCCTAACGGGACCACTCGAACCTACGAACGAGTGGTATGCGATCGCAAAAATCGCAGGACTCAAGATGTGTGAAGCCTTCCGCCGCCAGCATGGCGCCGACTTCATCTCGGCCATGCCGACCAACCTTTACGGACCGGGCGACAATTTCGATCTTTTGAGCAGTCACGT
This sequence comes from uncultured Hyphomicrobium sp., assembly GCA_964470545.1. GTDB lineage: Bacteria > Pseudomonadota > Alphaproteobacteria > Rhizobiales > Hyphomicrobiaceae > Hyphomicrobium_B. The sequence goes on from CAYYDL010000851.1 coordinate 5,284, forward strand.
GGTCCCAGCGATCATGCGGAAAGCGCATGAGGCGAAAAAATCCGGCGCGGCCCAGCTTACGATCTGGGGGACAGGTTCGCCGCGGAGAGAATTCCTTCACGTTGACGATGCGGCCGATGCGATCGTGCACTTACTGAAAACGTATTCCGAAGCATCACATATCAACGTCGGCTCCGGAAAAGATCTGACCATTCTCGATCTTACCCGGCTTATCTGCGACATCGTCGGCTTCAAAGGAGGGATTGTCCAGGACCTGACAAAGCCGGACGGAACTCCGCGTAAGCTGTTGGACGTATCGCGGCTGCAGTCGACGGGCTGGTCGCCGGGCTATGAACTTCGTGAAGGACTAGAGAAAACCTACGCTTGGTTCCGGGAAAATTTCGCGCGCGCGCACATCGGCGTGCCCGAAGTTGATAGCACAGGCTAAAAGCTCGCTGTTTTTAAGAGAGTAGGACGGGAGAGACAGCTCGCAGGCAGCTGCCTCTCCATCCTTTTTCAGAATTCGTCGTCGCGCGCGACATGGCTTGGACGGCGAAATGAGCAATTATCTTTGTCCGTATCGCGCTTGATCACTCCCCGGCAACCGGCACTTCCGGCGGCAATCCAGCCAGATAAGCAGCGACAGGCTTCAACTGCGACTCATCCAACGATTTCATGAGCGCGACCATTCCGGGATAATTGTTGCGTTCGCCGGTATGGAAATCTGTCATGGTTTTCAGAAGATAATCTTCCTGTTGACCGCGCAGGCTCGGCCTTACGTAGTCACCCTGAAAGTGATCCTGATGACAGCCACGGCAGTTCAGCGCGCTGAAAACCTCTTGCGCCTGGTGCGCAACGTCGGCAGGCGCGGCAGGCTGGTCGAGCTTTGGCCACTGCTGCTTCGAAAAATATGTCGCAAGCGCTTCCATGTCCGTCTTGCTGAGGGACTCGACGATACCGGCCATCGTCTCATTCTTACGATGTCCGGTTTTGAAATCGAGAAGCTCTTTCAGAATGTATTCACGGCGCTGTCCCCAGATGACCGGGATCGACTTGTCGATCGGAACGCCCTTCTCGCCGTGACAGCCGGAACAAACCTGCGCAAGATCATCCACGGAATCCGCAGATGCTGTCGCCGGAGCGAACGTGAATAAGCCCGCCATCATCGATGCAAGCAGCGTAAATCTCGAAAAACCAAAGAACGAAGAACCCAACCAATCGCGGCAAGCTTCGGAAAATCTTCGACCGCGAATGGATCCTGGAATGGCGTAACCCCTCATTGCCTCGTCAACCCCTTTTTTTGAGCCTAAGCGAAGTTCTTATAGGGCCAAGTTATCGTGTTGTCGCCCAACGATGAAGGTTGTTCGCGGTTGTTGTAGAGCGGATTTAAGCAACCCTTCCGCGTGTTTCCGGCCGCCCTTTTGGCGTCGAACGAAGGTGGCTGCCAAATCTTCCGCGGCGAGCATTACGACGGAAGAAAATCTAATGGTCACAGCAGCTTGTACGTGAATTGGTTGGATTGGCGCGAGGTGTTCGTGCGCCGGAACTAACGAACGTAGTGAAATCCCGCCTGCTGCAGTTCGGGAAGTGTCGCAACGGCGCCCGGCGTCAACACGACGCCTGGGATCAGGTGGTTCGTTAGTTCTGCGGTTATGCCGTCGACCGATAGGTCGTCCGGGTTGACGCCCATGCCATGCAGCTTCGTCGCCTGCTCCCAGATCGCGTTGTGGCAAGCCATGAAAACGACGCCGCGCCGCTGAAGCGCGGGTATCGAGTTGTTCTGTCCTGAAAAGACGCCAGCCGGATTCTGATAGTCCGTCGCATCTGCGGAAGACGCCGGCCGATCAATAATGAGCGTGTTTTTCTCGATGCCCTTTCCGGCAAGTTTTGCCAGTTGGTATTTGTCCCACATGGCCTGATCGTAAAGCGCGAGCTGCGCCGATCCATGTGTTGCAGAGACGACGAGAAAATCCGGATGATTGAATGACCAGATCTGCGCATTCAGAGCGTTGCGCATCAGGTTGAGCCAAGGACCAGAGATATCTGTGTGGTCCCACGCCTGCTTCGTGTCGGGCTTATACGCGAGGATCTCTTTGAGTGCGTCATGATCCCACTGGTCGGCGCGATCGAGAATCATCGGCACAGTTTTGAAATCACGACGGCGCGGTGCCTTGGCCAGCCGGTCGGTCAGTTCCGCAAGCGCCGATGCACCTGATGGGATGTCGTTGCCTTGAGCGGCGCCGGCGGCGTCTGCAAAACCGGACAACGAAGCAGCCGCGAGCGCGACACCGAGTGTCTGGATGGCTTCACGTCGTCCGGAAACCAAAGTCATCGGCAAACTCCTCAATTTTCGTCATTCTGAGTTGTACGCGTGCACTCGCCTTGGCAAGCAGATCATTGGCCCCGCTGTTTCTGCCTCAGCTTTTTGATGGCCGCTCGTATCGGAGCAAAGGGGCCGAACTTGTGCTGCTCCAGCGAAAAATCGTCGGGGAAAGGTTCATAGGGCTCGTCGACCGGCTTCTCGAGCTTGTTTGGAAAGTCCTTCTCCAGGTTCGCTTTCTGAGGCCTTGGCTGAGATTCGATGTACGCGGCGACGTCCCAGGCATCCTCGGGCGAGAGGCTCGGGTTCTGCCATGTCGTTCCTTGCGGCATGTTGCTGTGAATGAAATTCGCTGCATCAATAAGTGTATTCATTCCGGCACCGTCGTTGAAGCTGTCAGGTCCCCACAGGGGAGGGAACACATATCCTTTGGCGTCGCCGATGCTGCCCACTCTTTGGCCTCGTCCATCCGCTCCATGGCAGGCTGCACAGTTGCTTTCGAATATCTTGCGACCGCGGAGGGGATCTGCGGCACGATCGAGTTCCGGCATCGCGCCCGCGCGGCGCCCGGGCGGCGGCTCTCCGACCGGCCGGCCGGTCGACAGAAATTTCATGTAAGAAACGATAGCGATCATCTCGGGCCCGTTTGCCGGAAGCGGCTTGCCATTCATGCTGCGTTCCATGCAGCCCTGAATGCGATCCTCCATCGTCCCAACGGCGCCGGTGCGTGCGCGATACTTGGGAAAATCGGCAAAGACGCCGATGAAGGGAATTCCATATTCCTGGGTCCCCGCGTTGATGTGACAGCTTTGGCAATTGAGATTATTTCCGGCGAACCGACGCGCGGAATCTTTGACCTCTGGGCCGATCAGCGATGCCGTTTTCGCGATAAGGTCGCGACCATAGCGGACGGTTCGGCCCCATTCGTCGTCGGGAAGTTTGTCGATATCAGGCACGATCCATTGTGACGGTGCTGCAGCCGACGCTGCGATGGCTGGTTTAACGTCGGCGCAGACTTCTGCTGCAGCGGACATGATTAAGACGGCGGCGGCAATTCTTTTTAATTTCATCTTCGACCGATTGGCTATGGACACACCAGCTGCAAAGACGCAGGTCCTGGTGGATACCGCATGCAGTCATGGATGCGAATCGCATTTCGCGTCCAATGTAAAGATCCGAACGTTTCGACCGGTCCATCCGACATCGACTGGTTCGGCTTTGCCTCGGATGTTCGCCGGTCGGTTTGTCGCGGGTAACGTTTTACGGCGGCCCCACGAACTAGGTGTCGGAAACATTGAGAGCATCATCTCTCACCGATCCACAACCTTGAAACACAAACCAACTGGAGAAATCACCATGAAGTCGATTGCTGTTGCCATTGTCGTTGCATTCTCTTCCATCGCTACCGCTGCTGTCGCCGCTCCGGTCGATAACGGGCTCTCGGTACATGGCATCTTCGGCGGCAACATGTACGGCGGCCGCTGATTTGACGTCGGATCATAAGGATGACGACGACTGGATGCCGGCGGGTGCCGTGACGCGCCTGCCGGTTTCCATTGGATATTTTGAAGGCGGCGAAGAGCTAGACGTTCGTCGTGCAATGCGGGGGGCGGCCCAATAAAAGAGCCCAAGCGGAAATCTTCAGCTTACCATTCCGAACGTACTCAGGAGTTCCTCGAGAGAAGTCAGGCTAGGCTCGCTATAATAAGCGAGCTGGAGTTTTTCCGCGGAGTTCTCAAATGGGATTCGATTACTGGATCGGTGCCGGAGTTCTGGTTGCAACGGCCGCAACGGACGCGGCCTATGTCATGTTCACGGCGTCGGTCGTAGCACGACGACCGCTCGCGGCGGCGAATTGGAGTGGCATATGGTATATGCTGTCGTCATTCGCCGTTATCAGCTACACGAACAATTGGATCTACGTTGGATTTGCAATCGTGGGTTCGTGGATCGGCGCCTATCTGACGCTCAAGTACTTCCATCAGGAACCGGCGCATCCCCCGGCGCCGTTGAAACCATCCGCCTAAGCGGTTGACGCCATGAGGCGCGCGATTGCCTCATCGGCGTAGGTTTCTAGATCCGGTAAAAGGACGACGCTTTCCTGTTCATTTGGATCGGTGCGTGCAATGATCGCCGAGACGGGCTTATCGCTTAAGTTGATCGGAAGATGTGGAACGCCCGCTGGAATGTAGAATAAGTCTCCTGCCTTCGTTACGGCATGGTGCTGAAGCCGATCGCCATAGAGGGCGATCGCTTCTCCCTCCAGGACATAAATAGCAGTCTCGTGATTTTCGTGCATATGCGCTTTCGCGCGGCCTCCAGGTGGAATGGTCAGGAGGTGCATGCAGATACCTTTGGAGCCGACGGTCTCGGAGGCAATGCCGCACAAATATGTCAGACCTTGCTTGCCGTCGTAGGTTCCCTCGGCGCGCACGAGGTGACAGGTTGGTTTTGAAGGGCTGTCCATCTGAAGCGTCTCCGCCGTAAAGATTTCTTGCGATCTGAAACCGAATCTATGTCGGGGGACGCTCCTTTA
>CAYYDL010000852.1:0-2006 GCA_964470545.1 uncultured Hyphomicrobium sp.
GAAGGGGTTGAGCCCCTTTCATAGAGCGCGGCGCCGAAGACTACGCAGCGTCAATGAATGATCGCACTCCATCCAATGTCAATGAATCGAACGATCAAATTCCACTATTCGGAATTGGAACAGGAGCGAGGACAGGCATCACAAATTGCTCGGGTCTCTACCGTCGCAATCGGCCAACAGGTTCTCGGACAAAAGTTCGAGCATGTCGAAAAGTCTTGCGACATCGGCGTCGGAAAGATTTCGCCGCGCGACACTGTTGGCCGCCTTTGCGCACGCTCGAAGATCATCTTTCAGCGCGGCGCCGGCGGGCGTCAGAAGGATCAATACCTTCCGCCGGTCCTCTTTGTCCTGAACCCGATAGACAAGTTTCGCTTTCTCAAGCGACTCGAGAATGGCGGTCGAAGAGGACTTCATGATGCCGATCCGTTGCGAAATCTGCAGAGGGTTCAGCCCGTTTTCGACCCACAACTCCCGCAAATGCTGGAATTGCCCATACGATATTCCGAAATCCGCGAGCCTCGCACTGATGGCACGGCCGAAAGCCATGTGCGCTTTGCGCAACAGCTTTCCAAGCCCCACGTCTGTTGGCGTTCGCTTCGGCACAGCCCGGCGCCGTCGGCGAGTGTCAGATGTCGAGTTCCGTTTCATGGCGCGGTCCGGTGAATCTCACAGCCTCTCAATAGCACGCGCATCGAGTTGACATGTAAAAATCGGAAAGTAGTATGGGTCCGTACGATATTCTTGATGGCTTATGCGCGGGAGAGCCCAGACATGCCCGAGGTCCTTGTCTGTAAAGAAGGCGAGCTGGCCAATGGTGCAGTGCGCATAGTCACGGCAGGCGACATCGAAATCGGTGTGATCCGGGACGGTGACAGGTATTTCGCGTATCGTAACGTCTGCCCGCATCAAGGCGGGCCCGTCTGCGAAGGCGTGCGGATGCCGCGCGTCGTGGACAAGATCGACGACGCGGGCGTCTTTCTTGGGCAGACCTTCGATCAGGAAACGCAACACATCGTCTGTCCGTGGCACGGATACGAGTTCAAGCTGACCACCGGCGAAAATGTCTGCGACAGCGCCTTGCGCTTGCAGAAGTTCGACGTCCTCGAACGCGACGGCAATGTCTATGTCGCGACCTGACGCGGCCGATCGCAAATCGTTCGAAGCGGTCGCGAGCGACCTGGCTGCGCTCTGTGCCGACGCCATCGAGAGCGACAGCCTCGAATCCGTTCCCGACGATTCCCTCGGTCAGGCATTTGCCAGCATCCTGAGGCTTTTCGCAGCGAAAGTGCAGGCCGGGCCTGCGCCGAGCCCGTTCGGGCGCAATAGCGGTGTGACGCCCACCGACGTCGCGATCGGCTGCACGGCCATGCTGGACGCCGCCCGGCTGGCCGTGTTCGAGCTTGCAGCGTGGCAGAATCTGTCGGGTCTCGGCCGGGCTACTGCCAAGAACATCGAAGACTCAAATACGGACAAACTGTCATGACACTCTCGGTCGCGGATGCCGATCCGGCCTTCAGAGATGTGCGCAAGGACTATTTCAATACGACCGAGCATCTCGCAAACGCGCTCAGGCAGGCGAAGAAGCGCCACTACGAGGACTTTGTCATCGTCGACGTCGACTCTCACCACTACGAGTCGGAATCCTTCGACGAAATCGCGCAATACATCGAGGACCCCGTCCTTCGCCACGAAACCAAGTTCCAGAAGATCTCTCTTCCAAGCATCATGGAGAGATATGGAAACTATCAGGGCCTCGCCGGGCGCATCGCGCGTTACCCCGGCAGAAAGAAGGAAGTCGTCCCGCCGACGCCACACCGGGACATCACGCTGATGAAGCGCTGGATGGACGCGCTCGGCGTTGATATCGCGTGCATGTTCCCGACGCCGATGTTGAATCTCGCGCTGTCTCCGCGCGTGGAAGTCGAGGTCAGCCTGTCGTGGGCCTACAACCGTTGGCTCTGTGACCGTGTCCTCAGCGAGGAGCCGCGGATCAAGTCGATGCTGTA
>CAYYDL010000853.1:0-3352 GCA_964470545.1 uncultured Hyphomicrobium sp.
GAAGCTTCCGAAGGCGATCGAGGACGCAGCAATGCGGTCGGGTGGCTATCCTTACGACAAGCGCCTCAAACGTGAGGAGTACGAAAAGCAGCTTCTCGCGCTCCAGATTGAGCTGATGAAACTGCAGAAGTACAATCTGAAGGTCGGCAACCGGATTCTCTGCCTCTACGAAGGACGCGACGGCTCGGGCAAAGGTTCGTGCATCAAAGCTTTCAATGAGCACATGAACCCCCGCAACACGCGTACCGTCGCTCTGCCGAAGCCGACGGAGACCGAGCGCGGCCAGCTTTATTTCCAGCGCTATGCCGTGCACCTGCCGACTTCAGGCGAAGTCGTTCTCTTCGACCGCTCCTGGTACAATCGCGCCGGCGTCGAGCGCGTGATGGGCTTTTGCACCGAAGACCAACTCGCGGTGTTTCTGCGCGAGGCGCCCGAGTTCGAAGGCCTCCTGGTCCGCGACGGCATCAAGCTGTTCAAATTCTATCTGACGATCGGCCGCGAGATGCAGCTCATGCGGTTTCACGAGCGCGCCCAGGACCCCTTGAAGCAGTGGAAGTTGTCGCCCGTCGACCTCGCATCACTCGGACGCTACGACGATTACACCCGCGCCGAAGTCGAGATGTTCCGCTTCACGCATACGGCCATTGCGCCTTGGATCGTGGTGCGCGCCAACGACCAGCGGCGCGCCCGCCTCGAAACGATCCGTCACGTGCTGCTGGCGATCGAATACGAAGGGCGCGATCTCGACGCGATCGGGCCGCACGATCCGCTGATCATCGGATCGGGTCCGGAGTTCTTCCACCCGCAGCTCGAAAAGCCCTTAGATTGAGGTGATGTTGCCGGTCTCGGCTTTACGCACGAGATGACAGCGGTACGCCTACCGCACCAACAGGATCGGCGCCTGCGCGACGACAGAAGCGCGTGACAGCTCGCGACCGTCCGCCAAAGCTGAACCGCCGAACACCGCGATAATCAGGCTGGGCCGCAGCCGCGCCACGAATCCCGTCAGCGCTTCCGGCACGCCGAACGTCGGGCCCACATCCTCAAACACGACCGGCACGTGGAACTCCGATGCCAGCAGCCGCGATTGCGCTTCGACCTCCGCATAGCCTTCGAACGTTTCCGCAGCGATGACGACATGAACCGGTCCACGCGGCCCCGAAAGACGCTCCGCGGCACGCAGCATCGGCGTCAAGCGCTCGGTATCTTCGATGATGACGACCACGCGCGGCTGCTTTGTCCGTTGCGGCCCGCAAAGCAGAAAACCTGTCGCACCGCTGACATTCGCGAGCAACGTCCCAATCACGGTATCGCTTCCTGAAACAGGCAAACGCGCGAGCGCTACGATGTTCCAGGGACCGCGCTCGAGACACATCTCCGAGATTCGGTCGACCGCGTCGCCCGACGCCTGTGAATGGCGCACGCGAACGCGATGCGCGGCACCGACTTCATCGACGGCGCGCTGGCATCGGGAGATCAACAAGTCGAGCTGTCTCTCATGAACCGCGAAATCGCGCTGTCCCGCGAAGCCAGTCGGCCCGACGACACGAATCGGAACATCGTCCGTCAGATCGCTGCTGGCATCGGCGACGACGACGGTTTCGATCTCAGCGCCATACGCTGCGGCGAGACGAACGGGTGCTTCGAGACGGGACACGGGGTAATCGGCTTCCGGATCGAGCCACAGGACGACGCGTCCGCTCAACTCCGATGCTTCTGCGACATGCGCGATCACGGCGTATCGCCGTCAGCACGGCGCGACAGCGCCTCATTGAGATCGGCAACTCGGATCTGCGAAGCCGAATAGTCGGCGGCAATGGCATCCGCCGCCTGCAGCAGATGCAAAAGCTTGATGCCCGCAAGCGAGACGCGCCCACCTCCGCGGCGGATCGCATCCTTGTAGATGAGTGGCGCCACAGCCGAATTGATCGGCCTGAGCCCGTGATCCGCCGCGATCCGCGCCGCGCCCTTCGCGAAATCTTCTTCGTTGAGTTCTGACATCGGCACGGTGTCGGCGAGCTTTGCGACATGCGGAAAATGCCGCGCGACCCCGGGTTCGATCGCTTCGAGCTTGGACCACGATTGCGCATCCGCCACCAACACGATGGTCGCCGTCAGCGGAATGGGATCGACCTTGATGCCGACGCCCGGCACACTGATGGGCTCGATCTGCCGGCTCCGAATGGCGGCGCTGAGCGCCAGCCACGCCTGCGGATCGGCCGCAAGCCTCCACGCTTCGACGATCAGGATTCCCGAGCCCGCCCGCATCAGATGGCCGGGCACCAATACCGGGAGACCGAGCGCATCGCGGCTGATTTCACCAAGAAAGTCGCTTGCCGACGTGAGCCGCGCGACGACGACCTTGCTCGGCACCGTCGGGTCCGACAAATGGACGTCTTCGCAATCGAGGAAAACGACCGGTGCGAAGATGTCCGCCCCGGCATGACGTGCCGCAGCCGATAGGAACACTTCTTCGACGGCATCGAGAACGGCACCGATCGATACGCCGTCGGCGTACGCCCGCCGGATGGCCGCAAGCCCTGGCCGGACAGCCCGCAGCGCCGCCTGGCGAACAAGCGCATCATGCTTTTCGCTGGCTTCGAATTCCGCGTCAGGAAGCCCCGCCACGATCGACTGAAGCTCTTCTTCGAGGACTGTGATCTTGGCTTCGACGTTGCGTTTTAACGATTCAGGCAGCGCCCGGAAAACATCCGACCGTACGACACGGCCCTCGTGCATCGGCGCCAGCACGTAGCCGTCGAGCGATTTGACGACCGCGATATTCTGCGCTTCGGCACGGCGCCGCACCGGCTCGACGGCCCGCTCGCTGCGATAGCGCATGTCTTCTTCGAGGAGATCGAGACTGATGCGGTGCTCTTCGCTTTTTAGATAACGTCCAAACGCCGCGCACGCTTTGTCCAGCGTAATTCTCGTATCACGCCGGAACCGCGCGCCTTCGCCCGGCGGCAACTCGAATCCTTTAGCTCGCGACGGCGCGTTGGGATCCACCACGAAGATCCAGTCGGCGGCAGGCGCACGGTCCACTTCGGTGCCGAGCGCTTCCGCGAGTTCCAATCGTCCGGTGCCCGGCTCACCCAGAATGAGAAGATGTTCGCCGCGACCGGCGCCGAGCGCCGCGCGAATTTTGCCGATGGCTCGCTTCTGTCCGAAAAAATGCGTCTGCTCGACCGGCTTGATCTGCGCCAGATCGCGCGCGGGCGTCTCCGTGACGGAGCGCTGATCCTTTGCCGCGCCACGCCCGCCGGTAGGCGCAACATCCGCGAGGCGATCAGCAAGCCGACTGGTCACGAGCGTCACCACATTGGTTGATGCTTCGGCCTCGATGGTATCA
>CAYYDL010000854.1:0-1582 GCA_964470545.1 uncultured Hyphomicrobium sp.
CGTGACAGACGTGTCGCGCGGTGCCCGTCATGACTTGCAGTAGTCCCTTCGCTCCGGCCCCGGAGACGATTTGCGAATCGAACTCCGTTTCCTGGCGCGCGAGGCCGAGAAGAAACGCGAGCTCGGGCGGCGATCTCAATGGAGTGTAGCTGGGGAACGGTTTCAAGGGATAACCGTAGGTCAGCAAGTTTTGACCCTTCGCGATCGCCACTTTCGCGATGCGAAGCGACATCTGTGGATCGCCAAGCTCTTCGGCGAGATATGCGACCATGCCGACCTCGGCTTCGGTCGGAGCGGCGTTCCGCAGCCCGGCAAGCAAGGTGCGGGTGATTTCCCGTGAAAGACCCGCTTTTTGCGCGAGGACAAGCGCATGTGCGACGTCCGATGACGTCAGTTTGCGGACCTGTGCCGCCGTCGGATCGGCGGGTGGAGAGATATCGAACCGTGTCCTGCGCGGGTCGAGCATTTGCATTGCGAGGAGGCCGTGGAAGGTATCGCGGTTCCTGGCGGCGAGCCGATATTGCTCTGCGGCCGCCGCTTTGTCGCCGCGCGCCGCCTCGACACGCCCAAGCCAATAGTGCGCCTTGGCGCTGCTCAGCGGCCCGTCGGCAGCGGTGACCATGTCCTTGAAATGGCGTTCGGCAAGCGCGGATTGTTTCAAGTAGCGGAACGCGATCCATCCCGCCATGAACGTCCGCTCTTTGCGCGGATTGATCGTGATGGGGCCCGCGTCCTTGACGAGTTCATAGGCGAGCTTGGGGTTCCCAAGCTTCAACGCACCGTATGCGAGTTCGCGCCGTTCGGCCCACCATTCGTCGAGAGCCACAATCTTTTTCGGGTTTGGGGGAATGGACAGGATGATGTCGGCGGCTTCCTCGATCTTTCCCGCCTTCCGCAAGAGTTGCTCTTTGTGGAATGCGAGTCCGGCATCGTTGCTGCCGTCCGGGAGGGCATTCATGAGGGCCCGGGCGTTCGATGCCTTGTTGAAAACCGCCAGGCGTGCCGCAGCTTTCTTCCGCTCGCTTGGCGGCAGGAGCGGTATCAGGCGCTTGGCCAGCGCAACGCGCTCCGCGCGGTTGCCTGCATAGCGCACATCGTCGGTCACCAAGCGGTCGAAGCGCCATTTGTGATCGGCGGGCGTCAACAGATTTCCGAAGCGATCGAGAAATCCGTTTTCAAGCGTCGGTGGAATGGACATCTCGCGCCAAACCTTGGCGGCGATTCTGCGTGCCTCGGCAACATTACCTTCGGCGAGGCTGGCGGACGCGAGCGCAGCGTAGCCTGCGCCGGTTTCTGGTTTGGCATTTGCGAAGTAGGATTTGATCCTCGCCGCGCTGCCGCCATACGTGAAGAGGGATTCCTCGAACCCTTCCGTGATCGTGGGGCGATCAGGCCAGGACGGGTTGTCTCTCAAAAAGGCTCGAAACTCCTCAGGCTCTCCAAGCCCGGCGCGTAAACGAATCCAGTCGGCGAGCTTGCGGGCGATCGGATCGCTGATTTTGCTCTTTGCATCGGCAAAGGCATTCAAATCCTTCGAGCGGACGGCCGACGCCGAATCCCGTAATGCGGCGAGGTCACCGGG
>CAYYDL010000855.1:0-4529 GCA_964470545.1 uncultured Hyphomicrobium sp.
GCGGTGAAGGTGGTGACGATCACTTCGTCGAAAGACAGCGCGAAAGCGAGCATGCCGCCCGCGAGCAGCGCGGTTCCGATTTGCGGTAGGATGACGTGTCGGAACGTCTGAAAGCCGTCAGCGCCGAGGTCCATCGACGCCTCGACGAGATTTCCCGACAGACGCCGGAAGCGCGCGACCGCATTGTTGTAGACGACGACAATGCAGAACGTCGCGTGGCCGAGCATAATCGTCCACACGGAGAACGGAATGTTCATGATGTCGAACGCCGAGCGAAGTGCGATGCCCGTGATGATACCGGGCAGAGCGATCGGGAGCACAAACAGAAGCGAGATCGTCTCACGGCCGAAGAACTTCGCGCGTGACAAGGCTGCGGCTGCGAGCGTGCCGAAGACCAATGCGAGGGCAGTCGCGATTGCCGCGACTTCAAGCGAGAGATAAAGGGGCGGCCAGATGTCGGGCCGCGAATTCCAAGCGACGCCGAACCACTTCGTCGTGAGGCCGGGCGGCGGGAACTCGAAGCTCTTTTCCTCGGTGGTGAAAGCGTAGAGGAAAATAAAGAAGAGCGGCAGATGCAGGAAGAGAAGCCCGGCGGTTGCCGAAATGCGAAGGCCGAGCGGGGACGCGCTTTTCCCATTAGAGGACATCGAAGGCCCCCATGCGTTTCGCCATCCAGAGATAGAGTGCCATGATGACCATCGGAACGATGGTGAAGGCCGCTGCGAGCGGAATATTCCCGGCGGTGCCCTGGAGCGTGTAGACGGCCTGCCCGATCATCAGGCGCGAATTCCCGACGATCTGCGGAATGATGTAGTCACCGAGCGTCAGCGAGAAGGTGAAGATCGAGCCCGCGACGATGCCCGGCAAGGCCAAAGGGAAGATCACGGTTCTGAAGGTCTGGCCGGGGTCGGCACCAAGGTCGGCGGACGCTTCGATGAAGTTCGCGGGAACGCGTTCGAGCGCCGCCTGCGTCGGCAAGATCATATATGGCAGCCAGATGTAGACGAATACGAGGTACGTCCCAAGATAACTGAACGATAGCGACGGCCCGCCGATGACCGGCAGACCCAAAATTCCATTCAGCAGCCAATTGAGATGCAGAGCCCCGGCGAACCACGTAATGACGCCTTCCTTCGCAAGGATCAGCTTCCAGGCATAGACCTTGACAAGATAGCTCGACCACAACGGCATCATCACCGCGAGATAGAAGAGCGCTTTTTTCCAGCCCCGAGCGTAGCGCGCGGCATAGTAGGCGATCGGGAAGGCGATGATAGCGCTCGTGATCGTCACCAGCGCCGCCATCGTGACGGTTCGCAGGATGATTTGAACATTCGAGCCCTCGAAGAGCTGCTGGTAGGTTGAAAGCGTGAATTCGTGAATGACGACGCCGGAGAAATCGTCGAGCGAATAGAAGCTTTGCAAAAGCAGCGCGAACAGCGATCCGATATAGACGACGCCGATCCAGAGAAGGGGCGGCGTCAGCAACAGGAACGTCAGAAGCTGCGGACGTGCGAAGAATACGTCCGAGATCGTGCCGCCGATCCCGCGGCGCGTTTCCTGCAAGGCCACCGTCACGCGTCGTCTCCCATCGCGACCATCGCCGATTTCGGCCACTGCAGCATGACGCGATCATCTTTGTGCAAAGTCGTGCCGGCAGAGATCGTGGCGACGAGAGGTAATTTTTCCGTCATAACGGTCACCCGCGTTACTGCGCCCTGATAGCTGACGGCACTGACGAGGCCTTTAGCCGCCGCATAGTCGGACGGGATGGCCGCGTTTGCGGACACGACCTCAATTCGCTCCGGACGGAGGCTCGTCCACGTCGCCGTCCCACCATGAGCGCCAGCAAATTCCGGCGGGAGCACATTCGAAGACCCGACGAAATCGGCGACAAAACGGGAAGTCGGGCGCTCGTACACGTCCGACGGCGTTCCGACCTGCACGATCTTGCCTTCATTGAAGATTGCAACGCGGTTCGCCATCGACAGCGCTTCGCTTTGGTCGTGTGTCACGAAAACGAATGTGATGCCGAGGTTGGTCTGCAGTGTTTTCAGTTCCTCCTGCATCTGCTCGCGCAGCTTCAGATCGAGCGCGCCGAGCGGCTCGTCGAGCAACAGGACTTTGGGGCCGTTGACAAGTGCGCGGGCGAGGGCAACACGCTGGCGTTGGCCGCCCGAAAGCTGCACCGTGCGGCGATCCTCATAGCCCGCGAGCTTGACCATCGCGAGAGCCTCTTTCGCTTTCGCCTGTCGCTCCGCGCGCGGCACACCCTTGATCATCAGCCCGTAGGCGACGTTTTCTCCAACGGTCATATGCGGAAAGAGGGCATAGTCCTGGAAGACGGTATTGACGTTGCGCCGGTATGGGGGGACGCCTTCGACCGTCTCGCCGAAGATTTCGACATGGCCTTCATCAGGCTGCTCGAACCCCGCAATGAGGCGGAGGCACGTCGTTTTGCCCGATCCGGATGGGCCTAGAAGGGCAAAGAATTCGCCTGGCTCAATGTCGAGCGAAACGCCGTCAACGGCGCGCACGGAGCCGAAGCGACGCGATACGTTCTGGAAGCGGACAGCAGGAGACATGAAACTCTTTTAGGCTCTGCAGCCGGCAGATGCGAGCCGGCTGCAGAAAGCGTAACTTCTACTTGCCGAGGATGGCGATATAATCTTTCGCCCATTGCGAATACGGCACGCAAGAGCTTTCCTTCTCGCACTTGGCCGTCGGCGTGCGCCAGAACCAGATCTTATCGAAGTTCTCCGAGCCGTTCGTCTCGCAGCCCTTCTCGCCCAAGAGCGCGTTGCCTTTACAGGCAGCTGGAACGGTCGGGACGGAGCCGAACCAGGACGCGAGATCGCCCTGCAGCTTGGGATTCAGGGAGTGTTCCATCCATTTGTAGGCACAGTTGGGATGCGGAGCATTCACGTGCATCATCGTCGTGTCGGCCCAGCCCGTTGCACCCTCTTCCGGGATCGTCGATGCGATCGGCTTCTTGTCGGCCTGCAGAAGGTTGACCTGATAGGGCCATGACGATGAGGCCACGACACCTTCGTTCTTGAAGTCATCAACCTGGACGGTCGCGTCGTGCCAGTAGCGTCCGATCAAGGCGCGCTGCGATTGCAGCAAGGCAATGGCGGCGGCGTACTGCTCCTTGTTCAGCTCGTAGGGATTCTTGATGCCGAGTTCGGGCTTTTTCTTGCTCAGGTAGAGCGCGGCGTCGGCGATGTAGATCGGGCCGTCATAGGCCTGGACCCGCCCCTTGTTGCTCTTGCCGTCGGGAAGCGTCTGTTCTTCGAATACGACGGACCAGCTTTTCGGCGGTTCCTTGAAGACGTTCGTGTTGTAGGCGAGCACGTTCGGACCCCACTGATAGGGGACGCCATAATGAACGCCATCAACAGTGTGCCAGGGTGCATTCTGCAGCCGCGGATCGAGCGTCTTCCAGCTCGGGATCAAGTCGATGTTGATCGGCTGCACCTTCTTGCCGGCGACGAGGCGCAAGGATGCATCGCCCGATGCCGTCACGAGATCGAAACCGCCTTGGTTCATCAAGGTGACCATTTCGTCGGAGGTGGCCGCAGTCTTGACGTTGACCTTGCAGCCGGTTTCCTTTTCGAACCCCGTCACCCAGTCATAGTTCTTGTCGGACTCGCCGCGCTCGATGTATCCGGGCCAAGCGACGATATCGACCTCGCCTTCTCCCTTCCCAACAGATTGGAGGGGTTCTCCCCAAGCACTGAAGCTGCCCATCAAAAGAATCGCCGTCGACGTTACAAGTGTCTTCCGAGTGGGCGTCATGTGTGCTTACTCCTCCGATTGCCACGCCGGACGAGGACGGTGGGCGCCGTATCAACCACCTGTTCCTCTGCCGGGGTATACCGACCGCAATGTTAGTTCAGGAATTTCGGACGCGCCAGAGAGGCGAATAGCATCGCGCCGCTAAAGTCGCCTTTCGAGAAGGCTCAATACGAAAGTGCACGGACTTTTGGCATCGGACATGGGAGCCGACTTCATATTGCCCACCAAATTTGCGATGCACCTGCGAGACGGGGGTCTGTGGTCGCGATTGGTTGTCGCGTAGGATTTACCAATTCAGGCCAACACGGAAAGCCGATCAAGTGTGAGACGGCCGCGTTGGCTTCGGAACAAACGTTGGTTCTTGAACTGAGAGCAGCGATAGATGACAGCAATAAAGATCCGCATCGACTTTGACGGCGAGCGATACATCGGCCACGGCCGCATCCAGTTGCTCGAACTCATCGGAGAGCACGGCTCCATTGCTCAGGCGGCGAAGGCCATGGGCATGTCCTACAAGCGCGCATGGTACTTGATGGACGAGTTCAATTCGATGTTCGCAGATCCGCTGATCGAACGTCAGCATGGCGGGCGCGGCGGCGGGGCGGCGAAACTAACGCCGTTCGGCGCGGAACTTGTCCGGCAATATCGATACATGGAAGCGAAGGTCCTGACTGTCTTCGCAAAACCCCTTGCATCGATCGAGAAGCATCTCGCGATCGTCGAAAAGCCGAGCC
>CAYYDL010000856.1:0-4788 GCA_964470545.1 uncultured Hyphomicrobium sp.
CCCGCCATCCTATCCTCCCAGCCGACCGTCATTCCAAACGGCCATGGTAGCGGCGGTTGGTCGCGGGGTCAACGGGAGGTCATTAACAACCATCTGAAAAAGCAGGATTTTCTACGCTGCAGCGCACCAAAACGGGCCTACCAGCGGGCCAGAACGGCGCCCCAGGTAAATCCTCCGCCCATCGCCTCCATCAGGATGAGGCTCCCTTCTTTCACCCGGTGAGCCTCGAAGGCTTCATTGAGCGCCAGAGGGATCGAAGCGGCTGAGGTATTGCCATGCTTGTCGAGCGTCATGACGATCTTTTCGGGCGCCACTCCGAGCTTTTTCGCGATGCCGTCCAGAATGCGCTTATTTGCCTGGTGCGGAATAAAGAGATCGATCTCGTCGGGCGCGTAGCCGGTCTCGACCAGCATTTCCTCGATGACGCCCGAAATCTTCTGGATGGCGTGGCGGAAGACCTCGCGCCCGTTCATGCGCAAGTGACCGACGGTTTTGGTCGATCCCGGGCCGCCGTCGACATAGAGCAGATCCTCATAGCGGCCGTCGGATCTGATCAGTGTTGCGATGATTCCGCGATCCTCGCGTGTGCCGCGTTGGGGCTGCGCCTCCAACACGACGGCGCCAGCGCCGTCTCCGAAGAGGACGCAGGTAGAGCGGTCGGACCAATCGAGAATTCGGGAGAATGTCTCTGCGCCGATCACCAGCGCACGCTTCGATTGTCCGGTTTTGAGAAAATTGTCTGCGATCGCCATCGCATAGACGAAGCCGGAGCAAACGGCCTGCACATCGAATGCGGCGCCCTTCGTGACGCCGAGCATATTCTGGATGCGCACTGCGGTCGCGGGAAAGGTTCGGTCGGGCGTTGCGGTGGCGCAAACGATCAAATCGATGTCGATCGGATCGATCCCTGCGCGCACCAACGCCTGCTTGGCGGCCGCAGCGCCGAGTTCTGATGTCAATTCCTTCTCGTCGGCGATATGGCGCTGAACGATGCCCGAGCGTTCTCGTATCCATTGGTCGCTGGTGTCGACGATTTTTGCGAGGTCGTCGTTCGTCACGATGCGCTTGGGTAGATGCGCGCCGACGCCGCGAATAACCGAACGAAGAACTGCCAAGTCTATGCCTTTCCGAGCGCGCTTCCGGTCGAGTCGCGTGGCTGCTGGCCAGCAACTGCAGCGGCCGAAAGCCTATGATGGAACCCGTCCATATCGGCTGTCAGGCGCGCAATCAAACCAGAATCGGCCATCTCGTACGCAAGATCGACGGCGCTCGCAAATCCAAAGGCGTCGGTGCCGCCGTGGCTCTTCACCGCAATCCCGTTCAACCCCAGGAAGGTGCCACCGTTAACGCGACGCGGGTCCATTTTTTCTCTGAGAACCCGGAAACCGCCCTGGGCCAGGAAGGCGCCGATCTTGCTCACCACCGAACTGGTCATGGCTGCCCGCAGATAGGTGCTGATCTGCGTGGCCGTCCCCTCCGCCGTCATCAACGCAATGTTACCAGCAAATCCTGCCACGACGACGACATCCACCGCCCCCTGACCGATCTGATCACCTTCCACGAAACCTTTGTATTCGAGCGGCAAGGCGTCGATCGATTTCAATAATGCGTGCGCGGCCTTTACGTCCTCGTTGCCCTTCATTTCCTCGGTGCCGACGTTCAGGAGGCCGACGGAAGGTCGCTCGATATGAAAGACGGCGCGGGCCATCGCCGCTCCCATCAGCGAGAAATCAGCAAGCTGACCAGCCGTTGCGCCAATATTGGCGCCGACGTCGAGAACGATGCATTCCGATTTGACGGTCGGCCAAAGCGCGGCGATAGCGGGACGCTCGATGCCTGCCATCGGCCTCAGCACGAGCTTTGCGATCGCCATCAGCGCACCGGTATTCCCCGCCGAGACCGCTGCGTCGGCCTCACCCGACTTCACCGCCTCGAGCGGCAACCACATGCTGGAACCTTTACCGCGCCTCAGAGCTTGGCTCGGCTTCTCGTCCATCGCGATGACGAAGTCGGTGTGAACGATGCGGCTCTTCGCGCGCAGCCCCGGATGCGCCGCAAGGGCGGCCTCGATACGTTGTTGCTGGCCGAACAGAATGAAGCTCAACGCTGGCTGGCGCTCCAGCGACAAGGCCGCGCCCGGGATCACGACCTCGGGACCGTGATCGCCGCCCATGGCGTCGAGTGCAATCGTCTTTGGGCTTGCCATTCTTTGTCGATTGCCGTGGAAGCCGCGTTTGGCACATAACGCACCCGACTCGGCTAACGGTCCTGTTTGTCCCCGAAATTCGGCGAGACCATAGCCTTTTGGAGCCTGCCCACAAGGCGAAAACACGCCTCGTGACAGAAGCACTCACACCTGTTTAGTTTACCTTGACTTTTCCTTCACATATAGCGCCCGTGCAAGGAAATCCTTCGATTAAACGCGATGCGGCGGTCAGCACTTCAGAGCCGCGCGACGCGCGCCAGCTTGCGGTCATGTGGTGTCAGCGCTGATCCTTCAGTTTCGATAGCGCGGCGAAAGGGTTGTGTTTCTCTGCGCCTTCGTCCGCCGGGTCGGTCCAGTTAAATTCGGCACCCTCGCGACGCGGATAGGGATCCAACGACGCCGACAGCGTCTCAAAGACGATGCGTCCGACTGGAACGAGCCCATGCTCCAGAAGCTCCGCGTCGACCGGGCCCAAGATGCTCGCTTCCTCCTCGCTGTCCTCGGGTTCGAGGTCCGGCCAGAATTCGACTTCGAAGGAAGCTTTGACGTCATTTTCAACGGGATCCAGCGAGATGACACATGCCTGCTCGACACTGGCTTCGATCGTGCCTTTCAATCGGTAGGCGCCTCCAGATATCGAAACGATACGATAGCGTGCCGAAAGGCTTGCGACGTCGAGGATATTGAGCGCTTGAGCAACGCGCTCGCGCTCTACGGCGCTTGCGTCACGCATCCTATCCAGACCTCCCGCAGGAACTTCCGTTGTTTTTTCGGTCCAATCCAAAAGTTCGGTCACGGTGCTGTCATCCTGGTCATTGAAACGCAGCGGTCGAGCAGCCGCCGCGCGTTTCCGCCGCTCACCCATCCCTCAAAAGACTGGGCCGCGAGCGCCGACGCTGCCTCATGCACGTAATGCGCGAGGGCCTCGCTTCCACCTGTTCTTTGCGAAGGAGTGTTTGCAAAAATGTAATGCTGCAGACGTTCGGCCGTTGCTGCCGCGTCCGCACCGGCGAGCGCTCGCCGGTAAGCCGTGGCGCGTTCGTAGAAGGCTGCCGCGGCCCGCTTCACCTTTTTAGGTACCGCCAGATCCCCGACGCCCATTTCGCGCATGCAATCATCCATGTCCGTAACAAAGACTTCAATCAGTCGTTGTCTGAGATCCTCCGAGCCGGGGCCGCTCAGGCTCTCGATAGCCAAAAACAGGTGTAATGCCACCAGTTCGAAACGGCCTTCGGGTGTGTCTTGAACGCCGACGACGCCGTAAAAGTCCGGTTGCCTCGCAGCCGTCACGACGCTGCCATAAAGCTCTCCTGCTCTGCGCCCGGCTTCGGTCCGCTTTCTTAGCCATTGCAACATCGTGGAGTCCTGGGTTTAGCGGAACCGAGCAAAAGTCTGGGGATCATGCGTCGCGTCCATGGGGGCACGCGGTTGCTGGCTTTCGACACACAATCTAAACACAGGTCGCCGCATGGGGCGAGACGATTCCCGGGATAAGAACGCGCAAATGAAACAGAACGGGACCGAGGGTCGCATTCTATCGGCAGCAGCGCTTCTGCTGGCTCTGCTCGTAACTCCCGCCGTTCTGGGCGGGTGCGGCACGCCTACGATTACCAAGCATGGCCAGGAGTTCCGGCCGACAGACCTGCAAGCCGTTCAGCCGGGAATGAGCCAAGATCAGGTGCGCACGGCGCTCGGTACCCCCTCGACGACGGCCGTGCTCGGCGACGGCCGCGCTTTCTATTACATTTCGAGCACCGACTCGCAGAAATCGTTCTTCCTGCCGACGGAACAGAACCGGCAAGTCGTCGCCGTTTACTTCAATCGGGGTGGTACGGTCGACAGCATCGCAAATTACGGCCTTAAAGACGGCAAGGTCTTCGATTTCATCAGCCGCAAGACACCGGCTCCGGGCGGCAAGGACGAAGGCATCTTGAAGTCCCTCTTCCGCAATCTCGGCAAGCAGCAGCTCTTCGGAGACGGCTGAGCCTCGGCATTAGGTTCCGTTTACTTCGCCTATCCCCGGCTCTCGTTCCGCTCACGCTCGGCTGCTATACTTGAGCGAAGAGCCGTGCTGCACTTGCAACGGCGTGCTCAAACAGCAAAATGGACAATAGCTCCGCTGGCACATCCCAGCGGTCGGCCGCCAACAATGTGCCAAGGTGTTTCCATGACTGAAAAAATCGAAGCGGGCTTCATGGCCTTTCTTGTGGACGGCAAAGACGGACTTGGTGCGATCCGTGAAGTCACGCCGACGTCCCTCGTGCTCTACATCGAGAACGCGGGCGAATTCGTCGTTCCGCGCGTGGCCGTCAAGGATGTGCATTCGCAGAAGGTGATTTTGAAGCCCGATCTCTTGGACAAGCGGCTGCTTGCGGCGATCGGACATGTGCACGACAGCGAGGATCCAAAGCTCGTCGGCTAAATTTCTGAGGCCGTGCGATGAAATAAAAAAGGCTCCGCGAATCCGCGGAGCCTTTTTCTGTTTCGTGGTGTCGATCAGGAGAGATGCGCAAGCACGGCGAGCAATAGAAGCGCAACGATGTTCGTGATCTTGATCGCGGGGTTCACAGCGGGACCGGCTG
>CAYYDL010000857.1:0-2487 GCA_964470545.1 uncultured Hyphomicrobium sp.
ATACACCCGGCGTCCACGGCCCGGATATCGTGTCGGCACACGCGCGGTCACGTGCGCCTTGAACCAGGAAAGCGGCTTCTCCGATGCGAGCTTGTTGACCGCCGTCGGGCTTTCGCGCACGTCGATGGGACCTGCCATGAGTGTCATCGAACGGGGCGTCGCGGGGTGCTTGTCCTCCGACATGACGGCCACGGCGACGAGCGCCTGCACGCACGGCTGGCAGACCGCGAGAAGATGCGTATCCGGCCCGATTTCCTCGACGAACCGAATGACGTAATCGACGTACTCGTCGACGCCGAATTTACCTGCGTCGAGAGGAACATCCCGCGCATTGACCCAGTCGGTGATATAGACGTCGTGATCGCGCAGCAGTGTCTCGCAGGTTTTGGCGAGCAGCGTCGCGAAATGCCCTGAAAGCGGCGCGACAACCAGAACCTTCGGCTGCGGCGTATCGATGTCCTTGCGAAAGTGCAGGAGATTTCCGAACGGCAGGCTGAGAGCGACCTCTTCGGCGACGGGAACATCCCGATTTCCGATTCCCACCGCCGAGATCCCGAACTCCGGGCGCATGTGGGTCAACTGAAAGCGCGAAATCATCTCGAACCCGGCAGCGATATGCTGCTTCACGGCGTCGACCGTCGGCAGGAGCTGCTGTTCGAGAGCGGCCTTCGAGTTCTTAGCGACTTCGCGGAGCGGCGCAAGAAGATCGTCCTGGAACTGGTAGGCCTGGTAAAGCATCGCGCGGAACGTCCCCCGTCAGTCACCGAAAAAAACCATGCGACTGAAAAACGTAGTGCATAATGGTGGGCGCTGCGAGAGGATTGTTTAGGCAGGATCAGGCGCAATGGAGTTGTCGTCGATGGCGAAAGCGACACTGACGATATCGTCCAAAAACTACTCATCATGGTCGCTGCGCGGCTGGCTGTTGTGCCGGATGTCGGGGCTCGATTTCGATGAGGAACTCGTTGCAACCGATGATCAAGAGGCGCGGCAGGAACTGCTGTTATTGTCGCCTTCGGTGCGGGTGCCCCGGCTCACCGACGGCAACGTGACGGTCTGGGATACGCTTGCGATCGCTGAATACGTCAACGAGATTGCACCAAATGCGGGCTTGTTGCCTGTCGATCAGGCAGCGCGAGCACACTGCCGCTCGGTCTCGGGTGAGATCCATTCCGGTTTCTATAATCTGCGTTCGGCGCTGCCGATGAACCTCAAGGCACGTCACAAGTCGTTCAAAATCTTCTCCGGCGCCCGCCCGGACGTCGAACGCATAAAGACGATTTGGACGGAGTGCCTCGAGACGTATGGCGGCCCATTTCTCTTCGGCGCGAAGCCGACCGTGGCGGACGCAATGTACGCGCCCGTCTGCACCCGCTTCCGGACCTACGCCGTGACGCTCGATCCGCGGCACATGGAATATTGCGAAACCATTTTCCGGTGGCCGCTGATGCAGGAATGGACTCAGGGGGCCTTGACCGAACCCGACGAGATCGTCGAGCTGGAGGTCGAGTTCTGACGGCCTGCTGCGACCGGGCAATCTGAATGCGGCTTGAACGGTGCGACGGACTTCGCCAAATAAATCGTTTGAGCCTCGGTCGCCGAACGACGATATTGCGGCCGACGCGGCACCGTTATGCCCGCGAAGTTTCGCAGACCATCCGAGGGGGCAATGACCCAAAAATCCGGGACCATCACCCGCGCAACCGACTCGCGCGCGCGTGCTTAACGAGGTTGCTCGGGCCGAGCATGCGTATCGGCCAGATCTCGATGGGCTGAGGGGTATCGCCGTTGCGGCCGTCGTCGCCTACCATCTCGATCTTCCGTTCGCGTCGGGCGGCTTCGTCGGCGTGGACATCTTTTTCGTATTATCGGGGTTTCTCATAACCCGATTGATCGCCGCCGAGCTACAGGCGAACACCTTCAGCGTGACGCGCTTCTATGAGCGACGCATTCGAAGGATTGTTCCGGCGCTCGTTTTTGTCTGCGCTTGCACAACAGCGGTCGCGGCGGTCTTTCTCTTGCCGGATGAACTCGAGCGGTATGCATCAAGCCTGATCGCCACCGCCTTCTCCGTCAGCAACATCTGGTTCTTCGAGCACTCGGGCTATTTTGATCCGGGAAGCGGCACCCAGCCGTTGCTGCACACCTGGAGCCTCGGGATCGAGGAGCAGTTCTATATTGTCTTTCCGCTTCTGCTGATTGCCGTGTTTCGCTGGTGGCCGCGGGCATTGGCAACCGTGATCTGGATTCTGTTCGCAGCGTCATTGACCGCAAGTATTCTCCTGCTCGCTAACGACCCCACAGGCACGTTCTATCTGCTTCATACCCGCGCCTGGGAATTGATTGCGGGGTCGATCGTCGCGCTCGGCCTTGTGCCACGTCCCGCGTCGCGCGCCCAGAGCGAGATCGCAATGGCGCTCGGCCTTGCCGCGATCGCGACCGCGAGCTTTGCTTACGACACGAAGACGCCATTCCCAGGCGCTGACG
>CAYYDL010000858.1:0-8240 GCA_964470545.1 uncultured Hyphomicrobium sp.
GGCAGCGGCCTCCAATTCGGCTTCCTCAGCGGCTTCATCATCGAGGAGCGCCTGCCGATCGGCGACCGGAATCTGATAGTAATCAGGATGGATCTCGTTGAAGGCGAGAAATCCGTGTCGATTGCCGCCATAATCGACGAACGCAGCCTGCAGCGATGGTTCTACGCGCGTGACTTTTGCGAGGTAGATATTGCCCCGGAGGAGTTTCCGGGCCGCGCTTTCGAAATCGAATTCCTCTACCCGGCCATTGCGTTGGACCACGACCCGAGTCTCCTCGGGATGCGTGGCATCGATGAGCATTTTCGTATTGGACATTGCTTATTTTCCTTGGCACGCCGGTGCGGCGGCCCGCATCTCGATCCGGAAGTGACGGAACGGATTGCGAGCTTCGCGCGGTGGCGCGTTCTTTTGGTTGATTGAGCTGATGGCATTGAAGGCCGCGTCGCGTTCTGCGTCATCCCGATTCCGACCGGGCGCGATCGGCGCACGGAAACAGGTGGAAGCGCAGGGCAGGCCGAGGTCCACGATGCGCCGAATGGGATGGTACAAGCTGTCGTCATGGCCTGTCGTTTAGTACCCAGCCTCATGTCCGGAAGTGGGACGTCGGCGGGGAAAGAAATTCGACGCCCTGTCTGGCGCCACGGTGAATCAAAATTTGGGCCGCCCAGCAATTCGCGCTTCACCCGACTGACAAACCGGGGCGACCGGTACGAAGTCCTCAAAGCCTCGACAAAGGACCGCCGGGGGCCCGGAAGCCGAAGCTGCGAAACCTGCTGAGCGACGTGATACTCCCCGTACGCTTGCCTCGAGCAGGTGCCATCCGTGCTGACCCGATTACCTGTGAAAGCAGAGCTTCGCCCCCGCAGCAGGCCGATCAGGTCCATTTTCGGCACCACACGACGAACACCACCAGGGCGTGTGTCTTGAGTGCCACCGAATACATTTGAAACTGTACGAGGTCGATCCCCCGCTGGCAAGTGCTATAAAGTCCGCGGTGGCCCGACTTCGAGAGGCAACAATGTCGATTTTATATAGTGTTTGAAAACAAAGGCTTAATAAACTGGGGGCGATCGGGCGTCGAAAGTGACGGAGGGGGACGGTTCGGTGGTGCGCCGGCGCAGAGAACCTTTACTGAACATTTTTGCGGCAGTGGTAGCGACGCTATGCGTGTTGCTGGCGAGACCGGCTTGCGCTGCCGAAGCACTCGAGACGCATCTGACCGTCACCGGGCGCTCCACGATCTTCGAACTGACGATGAGCGAGGGCGTTACCGCCCAGGTCTTTACACTCGCAAATCCTTATCGTGTGGTGGTCGACCTTCCGGATCTGACGTTCCGCCTCGATCCGGCAGCCGGCCAAAAGGGAGCCGGTCTCATTTCGGCGTTTCGCTATGGCCTTTTCGCGGCTCACAAATCTCGAATCGTGATCGACACAACCGGGCCTGTAAAAATCCATTCTGCGAACATGCTGAGGCTCAAGGGGAGTTCCGCCGTTAAGCTCGCGATTCAGCTCATGCCGACGGATTCAGCCGCCTTCGGCGCCGGGACAGGGGCGGGCACGCGCGAAGCAGCGTTTGAACCGGATGCCGAAAATGAACCGGCGGACAATATAGAAGCTGAGCATAAGACGCATGCCCGGCCTGTCATCGTGATAGACCCTGGTCATGGGGGCATCGATCCCGGAGCGATTGGGGCCAACAGCGTGAACGAGAAGACAATCGTTCTCGCAATTGCTCTACAACTCCGGGACGTGCTGGAGAAAACCGGGCTTTACGAGGTGAAAATGACCCGCTCCCAGGATGTTTTCGTCTCGCTCGACAATCGTCTCAAGTTTTCAAGGAAGAACGGCGCCGATCTTTTTATCTCTCTTCATGCCGACTCCATTGAAGAGAAGGTCGCCGGCAATGTCCGTGGCGCGACCATTTATACATTATCGAGCAAGGCCTCCGACAGACAAGCTCAGATCATGGCCGAGAAGGAGAATGCGTCCGACCTGCTGGCCGGCATCGAAAATATCGACGAGCGGAGCGATGATCAGGTCAAGAGCATCCTCATAGACCTGATGAAGCGCGAGACGTCGAACTTCTCCGCCGACTTTTCGCAGGTTCTGACGAAAAGGCTCAGCAAAAGTATCGCCATGTCGCGTGTGCCGCGTCGGTCGGCAGCCTTCAAGGTCCTGAAGCAGACCGACGCCCCCTCGGTTCTCGTGGAGTTGGGCTATATCAGCAATCGTGCTGACGAGGAGCAGATGCTGACTCCCGAATGGCAGTCGAAAGTGGCGTCGGCAATCGCCGGAGCGGTGCAAATCTACTTCAATAAGAGAACGGCAGCCCGGCCATGAGGGACGAGCGGGCCGGCGGACGACGTGCTGCCACATTCCGTGCTAATGTGCGAACGTTCCGAGGGGATTGTCATTGCTGCGGCGCGGCAATAGACGTAAGCCGCCTCGATTGAAAGTTAAGCCAGCGATAGACTGACGGAATCCCGAATTTGATGCGCGCGCCAACGCTGCCGCCACCCAGGGCGCCTAGAAGAAGGAAAAAGCGGCGCAGAAGCGTGCTGCTCAATTTTCTTGGGTTCGCCTTCGGCACGTTCGTATTGCTGTTCATCGCCGGTTCGGCAGTGGCCGGGTTCATGATCTGGCAGGCCTCGCGCGATCTGCCGGATTATGAAAGCTTGTCGAAGTACGAGCCACCAGTCATGACGCGCATCCATGCGCACGACGGCTCGCTGATTTCGGAATTCGCCCGGGAACGGCGGATTTTCGTGCCCATCAACAATGTTCCGAAACTCGTCATCGGCGCCTTTCTCTCGGCCGAGGATCGCCGCTTCTATGAGCACGGCGGCGTCGATATTCAGGGCATTCTTCGCGCCGTCTTTGCGGCCGCCGAGGCCAAGCTGCATGGCTCGAACCGCCGCACGCAGGGCGCCTCGACCATCACTCAGCAGGTTGCAAAGAACTTCTTGTTGACGAACGAGCGCTCTCTCGAGCGCAAGATCAAGGAAGCCATCCTCGCGATTCGCATCGAGGGCGCCTACTCCAAGGATCGCATTCTCGAACTCTACCTTAACGAGATCTTTCTCGGCATGAACTCCTACGGTGTGGGCGCCGCGGCGCTTACCTACTTCAACAAGGAGTTGAAGGATCTGACGATCGAGGAAGCGGCCTATCTCGCCGCTCTCCCGAAGGGACCGAACAACTATCATCCATTCCGCCAAAAAGAGAGGGCAACGGAGCGGCGCAATTGGATCATCGGTCAAATGGCCGAAAACGGCTACATCACCGAGGAACAGGCAGAAGCTGCCAAGAAGAAGCCTCTGGTCGTCAACCTGCGTCCCAACACGGTCCACATCGAGACGTCAGAATTCTTCGCCGAGGAAGTGCGCCGCACGTTGCTCGCGAAGTATGGCGAGGACAAGCTGTATGGCGGCGGTCTTTCAGTTCGAACGACGCTCGACCCGCAGCTTCAGCAACTCGCGCGAAAAGCCCTTACGGACGGCCTTGTGAAGTTCGATCGCAGGCAAGGTTGGCGCGGGCCCGTCGCGCATATCGATATTTCCGGCGATTGGGGCGTGGCGCTCGGCAAGATCGCGAACCCGTCGGACATTCAGCCGTGGCGTCTCGGTGTCGTTCTCGACACGAAGAAGACGAAGGCGATCATCGGCTTCAAGCCTCATCGTCAGCAGGATTCGACGCTCGAGAAAGATCGCGAGGCCGTCGAGGTCTCGCTGGACGATATGAAATGGGCGGCCAAGAAAGCCGGCGGCAAACGGATTGACGCGAAGTCCACAGCCGACATCTTGAAACCTGGCGATGTCGTCTATGTATCGCCGAAAGATCCAAACAATATCCAGGGCGCCTGGTCGCTGATGCAGATCCCGCAGATCGGCGGCGGCCTCGTGGCGATGGATCCTTATACGGGCCGTGTTCTCGCCATTGCAGGCGGCTTTTCCTACGACCTCAGTCAGTTCGATCGCGTCGTCCAGGCAAAACGTCAGCCCGGCTCGTCGTTCAAGCCCTTCGTCTATGCTGCCGCGATCGACAACGGCTACAAGCCGACATCGATCATTCTCGACGCGCCGATCGAGATCGACCAGGGTCCGGGGCAGGACGTCTGGCGCCCGAAGAATTATGAGACGGACGACACCGCGGGACCGGAAACGCTGCGCTTCGGCATCGAGCATTCGCGCAACCAGATGACAGCACGCCTGGCGCAGGATCTCGGAATGCCTATCATCACCGAATACGCGAAGCGCTTCGGCATCTACGATGATCTGCTGCCCGTTCTTTCGATGTCTCTCGGCGCCGGCGAGACGACGCTGATGCGCATGGCGACCGCCTATTGCATGCTCGCCAACGGCGGTAAGGAAGTGACATCGACTCTGATCGATCGCATTCAGGATCGCTACGGCCATACGATCTGGCGTCACGACGAGCGCCAGTGCATGGGCTGCATGGCCGATCATTGGGCGAACCAGCCTGAGCCTCAGCTTGTCGATAGCCGTCGCCAGATTCTCGATCCGCTGACGGCTTATCAGATCACGCATATTCTCGAAGGCGTCGTTCAGCGCGGCACGGCGAGTGTACTGAAGTCGCTCAATCGCCCGATTGCGGGCAAGACGGGCACGACCAACGAGGAAAAGGACGTCTGGTTCATCGGCTATACGCCGACGATGGTGGTCGGTGTTTATGTCGGTTACGACACGCCGAAGCCTCTTGGCAAAGGCAATACTGGCGGAGCCGTTGCCGCACCGATCTTCGGAGAATTCGTTCAGGACGCCATCGGCAATACGCCGCCTGCGCCATTCCGTGTGCCGCCTGGAATAAAGTTCGTGCGTGTCGATCTGAAGACCGGCCTTCGTGCCTCTGCCGACGATCCGAACACGATCATGGAAGCGTTCAAGCCGGACGAAGAGCCCGACGACGCCTACGCCATGATCGGCGTTAACGGCATGACGGCCGACGCGTCCACGCCGCCGCCACCGCCCGTCAGCGAGCGCGTCGCGCGCCCCGCGCCGCCTAGCAGCCGCCCCGACAGCGGGTCTCTCACGCCCAATGGACTGTGGTAGTGGAGCGCGCGCTGATTGCCGCGCGCGCCGACGCGCGCGTTTACACGGCGGGCCGACCTCACTATACGTCCGCTCCTGATTTTCTAATTGACCAACATCGCTGGCGGACGCCGGCTTCGGAGGTACCCATGCGCGCAGAAGCGCAAAAGCTTTCGGACGAGATCGAGGAGGCATTCGCTCTCCTGAGGAGGTCTCTTTGACTGGGAGACGGCCGAAGACCGTCTCGCATCGCTAAACGCGAAAGCCGAAGACCCGAGCCTCTGGAGTGACGCCAAGAACGCGCAGAAGGTCATGCGCCAGCGCAATTCGCTCGATCGCTCCGTTTCTGAATTCAAACGCCTGCAGCGCGACTACGAAGATGCATTGACCTTGATCGAACTCGGCGAGGCCGAGAACGATGAAGCGAGCGTGCGCGAAGGGGAGACGGCGCTTGAGCGCATCGACCACGAAGCGCAGCGCCGGTCGATTGACGCCATGCTGTCGGGTGAAGCCGACGCCATGAACACCTATATCGAAGTTCACGCGGGCGCAGGCGGCACGGAGAGCCAGGATTGGGCGTCGATGCTCGCGCGCATGTATGTGCGCTGGGCCGAACGTCGCGGCTACAAGGTGAAGCTGGTCGACGAGAGCCCCGGTGAAGAAGCCGGCATCAAATCCGCAACCTTCGAGATCGAAGGGGAAAACGCGTATGGTTGGCTGAAGACGGAAGCCGGCGTCCATCGCCTTGTGCGCATCTCGCCGTTCGATTCCAATGCGCGCCGCCATACGAGCTTCGCGTCCGTGACCGTATATCCGGTCATCGACGATACGATTGACGTAGAGATCAACCCGGCCGATGTCGATATTTCGTTTGCGCGCTCATCGGGCGCCGGCGGCCAGCACGTGAACCGCACGGAATCCGCCGTCCGCCTCGTCCACAAGCCGTCGGGCATCGTTATCTTTGCCCAGGAGCAGCGCTCCCAGCATCAGAACAAGGATCTTGCGTTCAAGCGGTTGAAAGCACGCCTTTACGACATGGAGCTCAAGAAGCGCGAGGCGAAGGCCAGCGCCGAGCAGGCCGCAAAGACCGACATCGGTTGGGGCCATCAGATCCGCTCGTACGTCCTTCAGCCCTATCAGCTCGTGAAGGATCTGCGCACAGGCGCGCAGTCGACCAATCCGGATGAAGTGCTGGACGGTGACATCGATCCCTTTATCGAAGCTGCGCTCTCTCAGCGGATCAAGGGCGGCGGTGAACCGGTCACCGTCGAAGACCTGGAATAGCGGCTTTGCATCGTCGTGGCCGAAAGGTCAGTTGCGCTCGCGCAGGATCGGCGTGTTGAACGGCGAGGCAGGCGCTGCGGACGTGCTCTCCGAACCCGTGAAGCCGAAACCCGGCGAGCCCGGACCATTCAGCCAGTTCGTGGTTGCATTATCCGAATTAGCGTTCGCACCGCTTCCCACCGAAAAATTGAAATTGCCGAACGGAGACGAAGACGCTGGCGTCGCCGCCGCGCTCATCTCGTCAGGATCTTTATATTTCGCCGATCCATCCGCATTGGTGCCGCCGATGGACGTTGTTTCAAAAGCGTCGGCGGCAGTCGATACCAAGAGCGCCGAAAAAAATACGGTCGCTACTATGGCACGATGAAACTGCATCAGAACCCTCCGGTAACGTCTGATAACGCGCACCATCCTATTGTCGGCTAGTCGCATTTTGCGGAAGGATCTAGGCGGCAACACACTTTTCCGGCGAGTGTTGCACTCACGCATCCCTGCAAGACGCGCTGCCGGATCGGAGTGTTCCCTAGGGAACAGGTGTCCGGCGTCGCGGTAACGAACGAAACGTTCTTCTCGAAAATCTCCACGAAGCGCTTCGCAACTGCAAACTTCTGGAGATTTTTAGAATGTCACGTCTTATCCTACCAGCGGTTTTCACCGCTCTCCTGTCGTCACCGGCGTTGGCGATCACTTGTCAGGGCGACTATCAAGTCGTCGGCGGTCAGAGGATTTCGACGCCCTACTGCCGCGACGGCGTCTTGGCCGCAGTGGCCCGGGCATCAGGCTTTCGCGTTTCCGACGCGGCCGTTCGGCTACAAGCCGGGAAAAAATCGGAGTTATGCAGGTATCTGAACAGCGACATCCGTGCTCAGCCAGCGTGTGACGACACTCTTCCGAACGCCGATTCAGATTGATCACCGCTTGCGTCCACAGGTACGCGCAGGCTTAGCCGTACAAGGCTCCGGCGTCTTTCATGCGTTTCGCCAGATAGCGGGCAGTCGGCGCTTCAATGCGCCGCTGCCGAGCCGATCTTCGATGTTCCGCTCGCCTGGGCGTCGAATTTGGCCCGAGCCGTCTCGACCATGTGCCGGTTTTCCACCGCCCGGTCGCCGAATCCAGGTTGGGATCAGCACGCCCCGTCCATAGCGGCCGCCCAAAGCGGCTTTGCGAGCCTCGCCGCCTAACTTGCCATTGGCGGAGGCGGGCTACAGCCTTCGCCAATGCCTGCCGGACGTTTGATTCCTCGACATAAGCGACAGTCGTGTTAAAGCGCGGACGGAAGTTCTTCGAAGCGTCTGTTCCTGATGTCTGCCCGAGATCACCTACACCTCATCACGTCCGAAGGTTTCCCGGATTACGCGCTCCTCGACTGCGGCGCGGGGCGTAAGCTCGAGCGCTTCGGCAAAATCGTCGTCGATCGTCCGGAGCCCCAGGCTCTCTGGCGGCCGAAGCTCGGAAAGTCCGAATGGGAAAAGGCGAATGCTGTCTTCTCGGCATCCGGCGAGGACGACGAAAAAGGCAAATGGCGCGTCGACAAGCCCGTGCCTGATGCCTGGCCGGTGAGACTTGCGCTGAAACATTCATCCCCCGGTGGAGGAGCAGGGGAAATGGGATCGCCAAGTGTCACCATGCTCTGCAAGCTCTCGGGGCTTTGGCACCTTGGTCTCTTCCCCGAGCAGGAACCGCACTGGCGCTGGATGCTCGAGCATCTCGCCAAAGTGAAGGGCGAGCCGCCGCGCGTTCTCAATCTCTTCGGCTATACTGGCGCCGCGACGCTGCTCGCAGCCAAAGCCGGTGCCGAGGTGACCCACGTCGATGCGTCGAAGAAGGCGATCCAGTGGGGCAAGGAGAACCAGGAAGCCTCGAAGCTCGGCGCAGCAAAAATTCGTTGGCTGCTCGACGACGCGGCCA
>CAYYDL010000859.1:0-3820 GCA_964470545.1 uncultured Hyphomicrobium sp.
TATCGTTCATAAGCGATTTCAACGCGCAACGTCGATGGTCGGAGATCTCGTGACCCGCGAGAAGCAACTCTGGGCGGAGGACAAAGACTCGTCCGACGTAACCACCGCCGATGCGAAAGCGACCCTGGAGGGCATTATGCAGTCGATCGTGCATGCGATGCAGCCCTACAGCGCGACACCGCTCCAGTTGAAAGTCTATCAGGTCTGGGCGTCGATGTCGGATCCGACGCAAACGAAGGTCGAGTGGACTTATCAGTATCCCGGCGGCGCCACCGTTGGCTGCGGCGATAAGAAAGTAGTCGACGCCGGCGTTCTGCCCGCCAATGGCAGGGCGATTTTCGTCGAAGCGCAATATCAATACACGCCACTGATGCAGAACCTGCTCCCGAGCGTCATCCGACAAGTGACCTGGAAAGACACGATGGTCATGACCCCCCGCGACGTACCATCTGTGATGTATCTGCCCGGCCTGAACAACAGCAGTACCTGGGAGCAGCCATCTCCCGCCGCCTGCAAATGAGCCGCTGGTCAGCACCGGATTTCGCCAAATAAAAAATTTATGTTCAAAGCGCAGCGGCGGTTTCACATTCCAAATTCGTCAGTCTACAGAGAAAAACACCCGGCGCGCCACGGCCGGAGCCGAGAAAAAGTGCTGCCTCCCTCACTGCAAAAGTAAAATAAGTTTCCCACTGGGAAATGCGGCTGGGGTATTTCAAACTCGGAGTTCGATACTCCCTTGTGCTGTTATAATCGTAGGTTAGAGTTGAGCGAACACTGATAAACACTGTTTGAGGTCTTATCGGATTATGGGACGGAGATCTGTTCACTCACCGGAGGAATTGAGACAGCTTATCCTGGACGCGTCTCAAACCATTGTGGAACGCAATGGAATCACCGGTCTTTCGGCTCGCGAAATTGCGCGCATGATCGGTTATTCGCCGGGCACGCTCTACAACATCTTCGAGAACCTCGACGATGTATTGCTGACGCTCCAGGTCCAGCTGATGGGGCGTACGGTCGAGCACCTGAAGCGGGTACCGCTCGGGTCCGATGCCGAAAAGAACATCGAAGCCCTGGCATATGCCTACGTCGACTTTGCCCTGGTCAATCGGCGGATGTGGAATCTGTTCCTCGCCCACAGCCTCCCGCCCGGCGCGAGCGTGCCCGCGCTATTCCACGATTATACGAACAGCCTCGTGGAAATGGCACGAAACGCGCTCATGCCGATTGCGCCGAACGCGCCGCGTGAAAGTCTCGACACGACTGCCCGCGCGTTCTGGGCAGGCCTCAATGGCATTACCGCAATTGCGGCCACCGAAAAGGGCGTTTATCTCACGCCCGCCACGGCACAGGAATATGCCAAGGAGCTGACGACGACGTTCCTCAAGGGCCTGCGCTGCCGTTCGGCGCACGCTTAGCGGCAGATTCCGTATCCGATGCAGCCGGCGGCTGTTCCGCGGCCGCTGCTGGAGTTCCTGTAGTCTTCTCGGACACCGCGCCGTCCTTCGCAGGAACGGCCGCGATCGAGCCCGTCGTGACACCGTTTAGGCCGTCCTGTTTGCGGGACGCGAAGTGCGGCGTCTCGACAATACCGAACCACTTGTCGGTCGGCAGAAGCCGGCGCTGCAAGCCCGTCCACATATTGTGCGAACTCAAGCCTTCCACGAACGTGTTCGTGTGCGGCGAGATCAGGATCACGGCCGCCGTGGCACACGCCATCGCGACCGACGCATAGATGTGCCGACGATCGAACAGCTTCAGGGCCGTACCGAACGACGACTTCAGTCGCGTATCCATGACATCGACCGAGTAGATCTCATCGAGCGTCAGATGCGTGATGTAGCCGACGAACATGAAGGCGGCAGCCAGCCACGACACGCCATCGGGCTTACCCAAAAGATGCCGGAACACGATAGCCGTCGTCACCGAGCAGAAAACCGCGGCGAGGATCGAGTGCCAGATTCCGCGATGTACGGACAATCGATGGAAAACCGAATGCAATCCATATCGCACCAGAACCAGCGTCCCGAGCCAAAGCAGCCAAAGCTCCGCAATCGAAAGCTCTGTTGCAGCGTTGAACAGCACGGCGAAGGACGCGAAAATGGCAAGCCCTGCGAACATCGCCCGGCTCGGCCGCGAATCCTTGAGGTCGATGTCCGGAAGCACAGATCCGAGAGCCCCGGCCAATGTGACAGCCACGAGATTCTGGGGTGCCACGACGTCCGCCGCGAGCGTCAACGTCGCCAGGGCGCCCGATACGACCGTGCCGACCGCGATATGGGTGGTAAAGTTCGCCATGAACGCTCCGGGCTGCCGCTTGGCACCAACACCGCGACTTCGGGCGTTGGCGATCGCCTCTCCAAGTAATGGAGCATCAGATTCGCTTCGCGACGACGAGGTGCAACGCCGACCTCCATGTGGATAAACCGCGACGGCGGCACGAGCGAAGTAAAGCGACGTCGCGCTTGGTCCGGCAACGGTGGCGTTGCCACCGGGAATGTGCGACCAAGGCGCGACCACCATCAAAAGACGATTGTTGTATGTCGACCGAAGCAACCGAGAAGAACGGCAGGATCGCGCGCGTTGCAGCCACGAACATCGTCGTCTCGCTGGTCGTTATCACATTGAAATATATCGCCTACGTGATCTCCGGATCGGTGGCCCTTTATTCCGACGCCCTCGAAAGCATCGTCAACGTCATGACGGCGGTCACGGCGTACGTCGCCATCCGCATGAGCGCGATGCCTCCCGATTCCGATCATCCTTTCGGACACCACAAGGCCGAATTCCTCGCGGCAATGTTTGAAGGCGCGATGATCGCCGTCGCCGCAGTCCTCATCATGATCAAAGCCTATTCTGGTCTGACGGAGGGCGTGAAACTCGAGCACTCCACCCTCGGCCTCGCCATCAACGCCGTGGCATCGGCGATCAACGCGGGTTGGGCGTGGGCCATGATCCGCTGGGGCAGCAACTGGCGCTCGCCCGCGCTCGTCGCCGATGGTCAGCATTTATTCACGGACGTCACCACGTCGGTCGGCGTCATCGTTGGTCTGGCCCTCGCGATCGTAACGGGCTGGCACATCCTCGATCCGCTCATCGCCGCCGTGATCGCAGTCAATATCCTGATGATGGGCTACAGGATCGCGACTGACTCCATGTCCCGGCTCATGGACGAGGCCGCTAGTCCTGAAATCGAAGCCCGTATCCGTGGCGCCATCGAAGCCAACGGCATCGGCGCCCTGCAGGCACACGACATC
The DNA here is from genome assembly GCA_964470545.1 of uncultured Hyphomicrobium sp. GTDB lineage: Bacteria > Pseudomonadota > Alphaproteobacteria > Rhizobiales > Hyphomicrobiaceae > Hyphomicrobium_B. The sequence continues at coordinate 3,258 of CAYYDL010000859.1, forward strand.
CGCACGCGACAGGCGGGGCGCGCGCTCTTCATCGAATTCCACCTTGTGGTGCCTGGATCGATGAGCGTCGATGAGGCTCACGTGATTTGCGACAGGCTCGAAAATTCCATCGAGCAGAGCATCGAAGGCTCGGAGGTCGTCATCCACGTCGAGCCGGAATACAAAGCGAAACCGGAAGCCTCCGGCGCGGTCCCGCTTTAGGAAATTCGACCGCCCAAAAGTGTCATCCTCGGGCTTGTCCCGAGTATCCATCTCTCATCAGTACCGGTGCACAAGGGATCCTCGGTATAAAGCCGAGGATGACATGGTTGTAGGAGAGTTAGCCGGTCGGCCCGACGGAGTTGGTGCGCTTAAACCACCCGCTCGCCCCAGAGGTCGTATTCGTCAGCCCCGATGATGTTCGCCTTGACGATATCACCGGGCCTCACATCGCCATCACCGTTGAGAAACACATTGCCGTCAATCTCCGGTGCATCCCACTTCGAGCGGCCGATAGCGCCGTCCTCGTCAACCTCGTCGATGATGACGTCGATCTTCGTGCCGACTTTGCTGCGAAGCAATTC
>CAYYDL010000860.1:0-3022 GCA_964470545.1 uncultured Hyphomicrobium sp.
CGTTACGGAAGAAGAGCTTCGAGAAGCTGAGGAGCGCAATCTCGAGTGGCTAACGGATCGGATCCGTTTGAAGATTGACGCGGAGGCGAAATATCCCGAGCGAACTGTTTTGTTGGTTTACCACAACACTTCACTTTACAACTTTCGACCCGAAAAAATTCGTTGGGAATTTGAACTCGCTTGCAAGATGCGAGGCGAGCGCATTGTAGGGACATTGATCCTCTATGACGGGCAAATATTTGGCGGTGAAATTCTCTCGCAGTTGGCGTGAGGCTCCTCAGGCTGTCGGTAGCACATCAAATTGCTCATAGGCGCCGACGCCTTCGCCGAGAATTTCGACACGGGTGACGTTCGCAGCCGTTGGGCCGTGCTCGCACTTTTTCAGCATTTCACCCACGCGATCTCGCGGGCCCTGCAGCACCATCTCGACGGAAGAATCGCGGCGGTTTCTCACCCATCCGGTCAGCCCCATGCTTTGCGCCGTGCTTTCAACCCATGCGCGATAACCGACGCCTTGGACCCGGCCCTCGACGCGAATATGCACTGTGCGGAGACCGTCCATCGCTCACCATAGACTTGAGGCTCCGTGATTTTCAGAATCAACGAATAACGTTTTCCTAACGGGCGAGATCCTGGAAGGGGCAGCAGACTCGGGAGCGCTCACAACGGGACAGGTTGCTACAGAGAAAGATCCGCATCGTGTTCGATCTTTGCGGACCAGAGGCTGACACTTTGATCACTCCTTCGCGGCGGTCCGGAACGCGACTTTCACGCCGCATTTTTCCATCGGCAAAGCTGTCGAGGTCCAGCGGTCTTTCGTCACCGTCACCACGTAGCGGCGACAGTCGCGTGCGGCGCCTTGCACGAAATGGACGTTGAAAACCGCGGTTCCAGCTCTGTGCGCACGCGGCCACGTGAACTCGCCATCGTTGGGCACCGTCTTGAGGGCCTTCTGAATAGCGTAGGCGGCGTTGCGATAGTCGGCAGATGTCAGGTGCGTCAGGACGGCCCGCGAGAGATCCGGATGAAGGCCGACCGCTTCCGCTTTCTTGCGATAGGGATCCGAGGACGCCGCAGGCGGCGCGTAGGCGTCGGAGACATTCTTTTTGCCCGTGGAATTTCCAATCGAATCCGATTTATCGCCGGGCGCGTTCGAAACCGTGACTTCGGGCAACGGCTCTGTGACGGCGACAGCTGGCGGGGGCGCGGGTGGCGGAACGGGTATCGAACCGGGCATGTCGGCGGACGCAACGTCTTTCATCGGCAGCGATTCCGCTACCGGCGCGGATTGCTCCGATGCCGTCAGCAACGAGGTGATGCGCTCGAGCTTCGATGTCCACACGGCGCGTGTCGCAGCGTCGCTCGCGAACGCACATCCGACTGCGAAAACGAGCAAAAGAAGTAGAGAGCTGAAGGGGACCTTCTCGATGCCTCTCGGTGCTTGAGGGCAAACCGGATCACCAGCGTAGAAGGCATCCGATTGAAAACCTCCGTCATCGTCATCCAGCGTGTAAGACGGAAACTCTTCGGCGGCATGGGACGTGCGGGCATACATGGCCAATCCTCGAAGTGGCGTATCGTTTCCCGCGCTGCATATGCACCGCACAGACCTGGCCAAAAAATGGCGGCGCAAAAATCCAGGAATTCACCGACTAAGGCCCAATCAGTTGAAATCGATTCAGCTCTTTCAGAGGCCAAAACATTCTTGACTCCTTTCGGCGCGTTGGCTCAGTTGGCAGCTGGCCTGATCTCGGGACCTTGAATCCTGACCTATTAGGAGTTGCAATGAGCACTTCCCGTTTCGCGCGTAACGTCGTGCGCGTCTTGCCGTCGCTTCCGGTTTTTTTTGCTTCTCTGTCTGTCCTTAGCAGCGCTTCGCTCTGGGCCTCCATCGCGCAGGCCGAAGATACCCATGAAGTGGAAATTTCGATCAAGGATCACAAGTTCGAACCGGCGTCCCTGAAGCTGCCAACCGGCAAGCCGATCAAGATTCTGGTCAAGAATCTCGATGCGTCTCCAGAAGAATTCGAGAGTCATGATCTCGGATTTGAAAAGGTCATCGCGGGGAATAGCTCGGCCACGATCCGGCTGAAGCCGCTGAAGCCCGGTACGTACATGTTCTTCGGCGAGTATCACGAGGACACGGCCCTCGGCCATATCGTGGCGGAGTAGCGCCGATGCTCGCTGCGCTCGTTATCGTCTTTCGCGAGGTCCTGGAAGCCGGGCTGATCATCGGCGTGGTGCTTGCGGCTTCGCGCGGCGTACACGGCCGGAACGGAGCGGTGGCGCTCGGTGTGCTCGCAGGCATTCTCGGGTCGGTCGTGGTCGCGATTTTCGCGGCCAGCATCTCGGATGCCTTCGACGGACGGGGGCAGGAAATCTTCATTGCCGCCATTCTTTTATTCGCCGTTCTGATGCTGGCCTGGCACGTCGTCTGGATGGCGCAGCATGCCCGCGAGATGACGCAGCAGTTACGCCAGCTCGGCAGCGATGTGACGGCTGGCCGGCAGTCGCTCTTCGCACTCGGGGCGGCGGTCGCCATCGCCGTCATGCGCGAAGGCAGTGAGGTCGTGCTGTTCATGATGGGCATCGTGATGCAGGGATCGAATACCATGGGCGAACTGCTCGCCGGTTCCGGCATAGGGCTGTTGCTCGGAGCCGCCGTCTCGATGGTTCTTTATTTCGGACTTGCCGCCATTCCGCTGAAGCGCATGTTTTCGGTCACAGGCGTTCTGGTGACGTTGCTTGCTGCAGGTCTTGCCGCCTCGGCCGTCAAGCAACTCTCGAATGCTGGCCTGATCGATGTTTTCGATACGCCGCTGTGGAACTCGTCGTTCATTCTTTCGGAAGACAGCTGGCCGGGACGCATCCTGCACGTGCTGATCGGTTACATGGATCGTCCGACGGGCATGCAACTGATTGCTTACGTCGTGACTGCGGCGACCATTTTCATTCTGAGCTATGTCCGGCGCGCGCCGGAACGGCGAACAGCGCTGAGCGCGTGAAAAGAAAGGCGCCATAC
>CAYYDL010000861.1:0-5683 GCA_964470545.1 uncultured Hyphomicrobium sp.
CGACCGAATGTTTGAACAGCGATTTGAGGCTGCGGATGCTTTGGCCGGTGCTGCCGCCGTGGAAGACGTTGGGAAATTCGACATTATAGACGTCCGGCGGGAACGGCCCGTAACCCTTTTTGTAGGGCACAACCTTTCCGGTCAGCGCCATGCCCATCAGCGTGCGGCCGTGAAATCCGCCTGCGAACGAAACGATGCCGGGACGTCCGGTGAACGCGCGCGCGACCTTGACGGCGTTTTCGACGGCTTCTGCGCCCGTCGAGGCCAACATCGTTTTCGCAGGGCCCGCGATCGGCGCGATGGCGTTCAGGCGCTCCGCGAGGCTCACGTAGTTCTCGTACGGCGTCACCTGGAAGCAGACGTGGCTGAAAGCCTTGAGCTGCTCTTCGATTGCTTTGATCAGGCGCGGGTGCTGGTGCCCTGTATTGACGACCGCGATGCCGGCCCCGAAATCGATGTAGCGCTTCCCATCCTCGCTCCAGATCTCGGCATTCTTCGCTTTCTTGGCAAAGATCTGCGTCACGTTTCCGACGCCACGCGGTACGGCGGCAACGCGACGGGCCTGAAGCTCGGCTGAGGTAGCCATGGATGATCCTTCGGAGTTCGTTGAGAGCAAGCGGTTCTGGTCGAGGTCCTATGTTTTTTCGGCGGAGCATTAATCGAAATGCCCCGCCGAAACTTGACTGCTAGGCGTTCATGCCGCCAAGGCAGATCATTTTTGTCTCGAGATATTCGTTAAGGCCTTCGTCTGCACCTTCGCGGCCGAGACCCGACTGCTTGATGCCGCCGAAAGGCGCGACCTCATTCGAGAAAACGCCTTCGTTGACGCCCACCATGCCGGCTTCGAGCGCTTCGGCCACGCGCCACGCGCGCGAGACGTTCTGGCTGAAAAGGTAAGCGGCAAGGCCGAACGGTGTGTCGTTGGCGATCCGGATGGCGTCAGCTTCCGTCTCGAAGCGGATGAGCGACGCGACCGGCCCGAAGATCTCTTCATTCGCAATCGTCATGTCGGTCGTGACGCCGGTTACGATGGTCGGTGAGAAGAAGAGCGCGCCATGATCGTCGGGCTTGCCACCCATCTCGACCTTCGCGCCCTGCGATACGGCATCCGAAAGCAGCGACTTCACCTTCTCGATCGCGTCGGCGTTGATCAGCGGCCCAACCGTCGATTTGGCATCGCGACCCGGAGCGACGACGAGCTTGCCTGCCGCTTCCTTGAGCGCCGCGACGAACTTATCGAAAATACCGGCCTGCACGAGAATACGGTTGGCGCAGACGCAGGTTTGGCCCGCGTTGCGAAACTTAGATGCCATGGTTCCAGCGACCGCCTGCTGCAAATCGGCGTCGTCGAAGATGATGAGCGGTGCGTTGCCGCCAAGCTCGAGCGTCAGCTTTTTGATCGTGTCTGCCGACTGCCGATAGAGGATCTTGCCGACCTCCGTCGAGCCGGTGAACGTCAGCTTGCGGACGCGATCATCGCTTGTCAGAGCTTTCCCGACGCCTGCGGCGTCCAATGTGGTGATGACGTTGAACACGCCAGCCGGAACGCCCGCATCCTGCGCCAGTTTCGCAAGCGCCAGCGCACACAGCGGTGTCTCTTCCGATGGCTTCACGACAATTGTGCAGCCGGCAGCCAGCGCGCAACCGACCTTGCGTGTGATCATCGCGATCGGGAAATTCCACGGGGTGATCGCCGCGCAGACGCCGATGGGCTGCTTGATCGTCAGATAGCGGCGAGACGCGAACGTCGTCGGAATCGTATGCCCGTAAGCCCGCTTTCCCTCCTCCGCAAACCATTCGATGAAGGACGCGCCGTAAGTGACTTCACCGCGCGACTCCGTCAGCGGCTTGCCCTGCTCGGCCGTCATCAACTGTGCGAGCGCTTCCGTTTCCGCTGTGATGAGGTCGTACCAGCGGCGGAGAATGTGCGCACGCTCCTTCGCGGGCTTAGCAGCCCACGCCGGGAACGCCTCATGCGCCGCGTTGATGGCGCGCTTGGCGTCGTCCGGCGTCAGATCCGGCACATCCGCGAGCTTGTCGCCGGTTGCCGGGTCGAGGACCGGAAAGATCTTCTTCGAGGTAACCCACTCGCCGCCGATCAGCGCCGCTGTCGGGAAGGGGGTTGAGGACTTGATATTCATGTCAACTCTCCGGGGGCGTCAGAGTGTGATCGAGACCGACTTCAAGTCGGCATACTTATGTAGGGCGTGCAGCGAGCGGTCGCGGCCAAAACCGGATTGCTTGAAGCCGCCGAACGGCATCGTGATGTCGCAGGCATCCCACCCGTTGATCCAGACGAGACCGGCGCGAAGCTCCCGCGCGGCGCGATGGGCGAGCGTGACGTCTTTCGTCCAGAGCCCGGCTGCGAGACCATACGTCGTGTCGTTGGCAATCCGGATAGCTTCATCCGGCTGCTTGAAGCGCGTGACCGCGAGCACCGGCCCGAAGACCTCTTCGCGCGCCAGTGTATTTTCCGGTAGGACGCCGTCGAACACCGTCGGCTCCACGTAAAAGCCGCCGCTCTCTTCGAGCGTGCGTTTGCCACCGAGCGCGAGAGAGCCGCCTTCGCGTTTCGCCGTCTCGATATAGCGCAGTGCCGTCTTCATCTGTTCTTCGCTGACCATGGCGCCCGAGGTCGTCGCCGGCTCGAGTGGATCTCCGGCAACGATTTTTCGCGCAACCGTTATGAGCCGATTGGTGAAATCATCGGCTATCGCGTCCTGCACCAGGAGACGAGATCCGGCGGTGCATACCTGCCCTGAATTATAGAAGACGGCCCACGCGGCTTCCGTCGCGGCCCGATCCAGATCAGGACAATCGGCAAAAACGATATGCGGAGACTTGCCGCCGAGTTCCAGGCTCACGCGCTTCAGGTTGCTTTGTCCCGAATACTGCATCAGCAGTTTGCCGACCGGACCGGAACCGGTGAAAGCGATCATGTCGACGTCATTGTGCAGCGCAAGAGCTTTGCCGGCCTCCGCGCCGAAACCCGGAATGACATTCAGCACGCCCGCTGGCAGCCCTGCTTCGAGCACCAGTTCGCCAAGCTTCAAAGCAGTAAGCGGCGATTGCTCCGCAGGCTTCAGAATGACGGAATTACCCATGGCGAGCGCCGGCGCCACCTTCCACATCGCCATGTGCAGCGGAAAATTCCACGGCACGATCGCGCCGATGACCCCGAGCGGCTCATGCACCACGAACGAAAACCGGTCCGGTGCTTCGGGAGCAACCTCGCCGTAGATCTTGTCCAGCGCCTCCGCGTAATAGCGCAGCGAACGGATGGCATTCGGAATATCTCCGCCAAGCGCGTTCGAAATCGGCTTGCCGACGTCGAGGCTTTCGAGGACCGCGAGCGTTTCGATGTCACGCTCCATCAACTCGGCGAGCTTGAAAAGAATCCGCTTCTTCTCGCGATAGTGGAGCTTGCGCCAGGAACCCTCTTCGAAAGCTCGGCGCGCGCTTTTGACGGCCGCATCGACGTCGGCCGCATCGCATTGGGCGACATGATTGAGGATGCGGCCGTTGCGCGGCGTGATATTGGGAAATGTCTTGCCGGAAATGCTGCCGACGAACTTGCCGTCGATCACAGCCTCGCCAGGGATCTTGATCGAGCCGGCGAGGGACTCAAAGTGCGCAAGCGATGTCATGGTCTTCATTCCTTATGCAACTTGAGCGTACCATTCGCGATCGAGAGAGGTCACGATGCGCTCAAAACTGATCCGTTCCGTCTCTTTCAGACGATAGAAAACATCCTGGAAGGCAGGCCCGAAGGCTTCGCGTACAACCGCCGACGACCGGAAGGTGTCGAGCGCATTGACCCAGGCGGTCGGCAGCGTCGCGCCGTCGAGCGTCTCGGCGTTGCCCTCGGCGTGCTGACCGGGGTCGATCCCGTTCGCAAGCCCGTGACGAATGCCGGCCAGGATCGCGGCGACAACCAGGAACGGATTCGCATCGGCGCCCGAAACGCGATGCTCGATGCGCGTCGCCGCGCCGGAACAGTGCGGGACGCGCAGAGCGACGGTGCGGTTGTTGAAGCCCCAGTGCGCCGCCATCGGCACATATGATTCCGGCACATAACGGCGATAGGCGTTCGCGGACTGCGCCCAGACGGCCATGAAATCCGGCATCGAGGCGCGAAGCCCGCCGATGGCCTGCCGGAACCTCGGCGACATCGGCTCGCCTGCAAAGATATTGTTGCCTTGCCGGTCAACGAGGCTGACGTGAATGTGCATGCCCGAGCCGGTCCAGTCGTGATGCGGCTTCGCCATGAACGTTGCGTCGAGATCATGCGCCCGTGCCGCTGCCTTGACGGCGCGCTTCAGCAGCACGCCGTCGAGCGCCGCCGTCATCGCCTCGGCATGTTTCAGGTTGATCTCGAACTGGCCGGGACCGGACTCCTGCATCACCGCATCGAGCGGCAGGCCCTGCGCTTCGGCAATGCGATAGACGTCGTCGATGAACGGCCCGAGCGTGTCCATCTCCTCGAACCCGAACGTCATCGGGCGCTCTGCGTCGGCGGAAAGCCCAGGTGGCGTGAGGAGCGTGAAGTTGCCGTCGGGTGAGCGCTGCGTGACGTAGAATTCGAGTTCGACCGCGACGACCGGCCTCTGTCCGTCTTCCGCCATGCGCGAGACCTGCGCGGCGAGAACGCCACGCGGGTCCATATCGCAGCCGTCTTCCGGCACCATCACGGCCTGAGCATGTGTGCACCCGTTGACGGGAACGGGCTTCAACGTGCCGCCGAGAACGCGAAAGGGAATATCGTGGTCGCCCGTCTCCCAAAGGCGGCCCGTCTCCGCGATGGAATTTCCGCGCGGGTCGAGAACGTAGACCGAGGCCGGCAGCAGGAGGCCGCTCTTTGCCGTGCTGACGAGATCGCCGCGCCGGATGCGCTTGCCCCGCGGCATGCCGTTCATATCGAACAGCAGGATATCGATCCATGTCACGGTCGGATTGGAGTCGAGGAAAGCCGCGGCTTCTTCAACGGTTAGGAAGGAGTCGCTCATGCGGCCTGGCCTTTCGCGATCATACCTCTCGCGGCGTCGCCGAAGCGGCGGAACAGCGCCAGGGATACAGGGTTGGAGTGGATCTGCCATTCGGGGTGCCATTGCACACCGAGAGAAAATGGATTTCCTGCGGTGACGCGCGCGGCCTCGACCAGACCGTCTTCGGCAAACGCTTCGGCAACGAGCGGCTTTGCGAGATCTTTGACGCCCTGTCCGTGCAACGAGTTGACGATCACCTCGTCCTGCCCGAGCCACTTCTTGAGTTCGCCGGAAAGCTTGATTGGGTGGCGCGCCGCGAACATCACGTTGAAATCCGTGACGCTGGGCTCTCGATGGTCGCCATAGCCCTCGACCGTATGAACGGCCTGATGCAGCGTCCCGCCGAGCGCGACGTTAAGCTCCTGGAAGCCGCGGCAGATCGCAAAGATCGGCTCCTTGCATTCGATCGCGGCGCGGATGAGCGGCAGAGTCACCGCATCCCGGTCGCGATCGATGGCGTCGGGAAGAAGCGGTTCCTCGTCGCCGTAGTTCTCGGGATGCACATTCGAGATCGCGCCCGTCAGCAGAATGCCGGCCGCGACGTCGAGCACTGAACCGATATCGACGAGATCCTTGCCGACGGGCAGAAGCAGCGGCTGGCATTCCGATCCTTCCGCAACGGCGAGGGAATACTTCCG
>CAYYDL010000862.1:0-26741 GCA_964470545.1 uncultured Hyphomicrobium sp.
AACCCGTGCTTCAGCGTAATCCGTTCATCCCTCCAATGCTGGCCTCAGCCGCCAAAGCTTTGCCCTCAGGGCCCGAGTGGCTCCACGAGTGCAAAATGGACGGGTTTCGCGTCCAGCTTCACCTTCGAGACGGCGAGGCGAGCCTCTACAGCCGAAACGGCAATGACATCGGCCGGCGCTTTCGATCCGTCATGCCCGCCGTTGCGTGTTTCCCAAGCCGCCGAGCCATCATAGACGCCGAGTTGATTGCGTGCGGTCCTAATGGCCTCCCAAGCTTTGCCGCCCTTCTGGGGCGCGCCGGCGGCGCTTCGTTGGCGCTATGGTGCTTCGACCTTCTGGCACTCGAGGGCCTCCGGCTGATGCCGCTGCCGCTTGAAGAGCGCAAGTCGCGGCTCGCCGATCTGGTCGCAGCTGCTGATCACGAGTGCTTGCAGTTTTCGGGCGGCTTCGATGATCCGGTAAAGCTGATGGCGGCGTGCGAGCGGCTCGGGCACGAAGGCATCGTCAGCAAGCTTCGGGGAAGCGCCTATCGCCCCGGCCGTTCGAAGGAATGGCTGAAGTCGAAAACCGGCGTTTGGAAAGCAGCGAACCGCAACAGGTTCGAGCTGATCAGCGGAAAGAGGGCCTAACCAGGCCTTCGGAAGCGCAAGCAAGATTGCGATCGCGATTCCACCGATCCCGATGACGAGCGCCAACATGCCGAGCCATGGCCCTTTGCGCGGATCGGGCTTTTAATTTTCGTCCGTCATCGCTCGGTCCGCACGCCCTTATATTTCTTCTTCGCCGGCGCCTTCTTCTGGCTCATGAACTCGCCGGTCTCCCGGCTACGCTTCGTGAAGGTTTTCTCGCCCTGAATTTTCGTCGGTAGTTGCGAGCGCTTTTTGACCGCGCCTTTGCGGGCGTTGTCGCCAACGGGTTTGTTAACGGCCATGATTCCGCTCCTTCGGTCCTTCGAACGCTTCAGACAATCTTGTAGCCAGGCGGGGTCGACCACCCGCCGAGCAGATAATCGCTAATCTCTTCCTTGAACGTGGCCTTGAGGCTTTGTGAAAGCGCGTGAAAGAGAACCCACTTTTTGAGGTGCTCGAGGACTTCCGCGTCGTCGCTGTCCAGAAATGCAGTGCCGCGAGCCCGTCGCAAGGCTATTCGCTCGCGGGTCAGCTCGGCGAAATCGAGCCGCCAATTGATGCTGTCCTTCGTGGTGCCCTCTAGCTCGATGACGACAGGCTCGCCGGAAATGTCGAGTTCCGCTTCTCCGCTGAAGACCCCGTAGTCAAAGACTCCCGAAGGGATACTCAACTCATCAAACGAGAGGTGCATTGGTTTACTCGATACGCTACGCGACCAATGGGCTGCCTCGTGCAACGGATTGCAAGCTAATGTTGTTCCAAGTTCATGAACAATGAAAGTACTCCTATCGTGGGCGTGCCGACGGGCTGGGTACCTGACGGCGAGGCCGATCACTTCGGCATCTGCCCCGGGTGCGACGCTCTTATCGACATGCGCAATCTCGCGATGGCGCTGGACCACGCCGGCGAGTTGCCCCACGGCCCTGTCATCCGTTGCTAGTCAGCGCTGCCGCCCTTGCCGCATTTGCCTATCGGTCTGCGGGATTAGCAGCACCCCTCGGCCCCCGCCCTTCATACCGCAAATCGAGCACCGCACCTTTTCCCGCAGCTCGTCGATCGTCATCTCCGGATCAAGCTTAGCGAGATCGACGGCGACGCGACGGGTGCTCATGGCGCTAACGCCAGGATGGGGACCGGGACATGCCGCGTAAAGCTCGCGCCCGCGCTGAATGAAGTCTTTGATTTTCACGGTCAGCTCCAAAGTGTGTGCTGCCGTCCCAAAGCTCCCGGCGAGGGCTTAAGCTACGTTCGGGCCGAGCCTAAAATCACAATCCGTTTCAGGAGTTTGCTATTTTGAGGCTCGCTGCCCTAGTCGTCTTGCCGGCCCTCGAAGAGTTCCCGCGCCCGCAGCACTGCTAATTCCACGAAAAGATGGTAGCGGGTTTCAGCTTCCTCTGGATGCCCCTGGCCAATGGCGCTGTCGAATGCGGCGCCACATGCGCTCGCCAACAACATGCACGCGATTTCCAGGCGCGTTCTCGCCGTAACCGGCCCTGAGAGAACATTATCGATAGCGAATAGGCTGTCGGCAACCAGCTGCCGCTCTTTGCCGCTGAGCGGCATACTTTTCAGAATATCAATTTCGGTCGGCGGCAATTTCGGTCCATCACCATCGTCTGGCGAAGCGTCCGAGTGCTCCCGCTTCGCTTCCATCTCGAAATACTCGTCGATGGCTGCTTCCCACTCAGCTCGTTGATCGGCTGGATACGTGGACATGCGTTCTTCGGTGAGCAGCATGCCGGTCTTTTTGTAGGCGTAGACGATTTGCTGGGGAACGCCGGCCGCCTGCATTGCGGCGAATACGTCCTTGTCGAATTTTTCGATAGAGAGCTTTGTCGGCTGATCCGTATCAGGATCGAAGAAAACGGGATCCTTCGGCCCGGGAGGACGGCCAAACTTTTTTTCGAAGGCTATCTTTTGGTGCTGCAGAATATCGAGCGCATCTCGAGCAGCAGGTTGAGAGCGTTTCGCCTTACGAGTATCCCTGGATTTTTTCTTCATCGGATGCGCCGAGCCTCTGCCTTGATTTAGGCTATCGTCAGTCCGCGGCGCTATTGCGGCATCAAGAGTTGCTGAGGCTACTTGAGGTCACGCGATTGTGCGACTCCATATGAGATGGAAAATTACTCTTCGCTGGACGCGGTCGGCCTCGCCAGCAGCGGTTTTCCCCAACGCGCGATGCGATGACCGATTCCTAAAAAGGAATCTCGTCGTCGTGCAAGTTTTGCGCACGATCATTGAGTTCGGTTGATGGGTAGCGGGGCGCTGGGCCTTCATTCGCTATGTCAACGCTATCGTCGAACGCCTCAGCCTCGCGCTGTAAAGGTCGCTGAGGCTCTTTCTTGGCCGGCGCAGCGGCGAACTTGAGTTCCCAAATCGGCGAGCCGTCGTCCGCTCTCTCTCGCGTCTTGAAAATCAGGACTTTCGCTCCTCCAAGTCGCCCCTGAAAATACTGGTTGCCGCCCTTGCTCGTCTTCTCAAACAAGCGGCAGGCCGTGAACGGTTCATCGCGTTCCTGCATAGCTATTTCCTTTTCGCCTTAGCCTTTTCTTCCGCCACGATCGCTTCCAACTTCAAAATCACGTACTGCGAGAGATTTCTTCGATCAGCATCCGCGAGCTTTTGCAGCTCTGCTTTCAATACAGTCGGGACAGAGACGCTCAGTTGCGTTTTTTCAGACATTTGTGCCAGTATCTCAAATCATGTGTTGACAGCACATGAGATAACACATAATGTCAGAGTGCGTCAAGCGGGCTCGCCTAGTGTTTGCACCACAAAGCGAGCCCTAACCCCAGACAAGGAGCAACCCATGTCCAAGGCTACCGAAAGTCCTAACACGACTGAACAACCGGCAGGAATACCGCCGACGTCGCGCCGTTCTGCAATCCTCGCAGCGCTGGGCATCACAGCGGCGATGGTGACGACTGCATCGCCATTGCCTGTCGGCGCCGAAGTCCGACAGAACACCCAATTCAATTTATACGATTGGGAAGCCTTCGACCTTCCGATGCATATCGCCGCCATCAATCACCATCTCGACCCGAATGGCTGGTGTTCTCTGGGAGAGCGTGTCGCAGCGGCGATCAATTGCAAATCCAAGACCGAGCTTGTCGCGATGGCGCGAGGCCTCGACGATGAGTCCGGCGACGAGCTCGTTGAGTTTCTAACCAAAGCTGAAGCCTTTCTCGCGAGCCGCCATGCACTTGTACAGTGCGCGCTAGCTCGACTAGCACACGTTACAAAGGAGGTTGGCTGAAGGGCGGCTACGCCAGAACGGAAAACTTATGCTCGCTCAAATTTAGCGACCTCCGCCAGTGTTCCTAGCGCTGACGGAGGTCTAACCAAGATCAAAGGATAGACCCCAATGACCAAGGCTACTGATGGGCTTAACACGGCCCATGAACTCGCAAAACCGTCCCGTCGTCGTGCCCTTACACTTCTAGCGAGTGCTGCTCCGATTATCGCGACGGGAAGCGCCCTCGTTGTCAGCGCGAACACCGAACGAGAGAGCGGAATCGCGAAGTGGTTCGCCGAATGGCAGATCGAGCGGCGACAGATCGATGTGGCCTCTGCAGAGCTGAGCCAAGCAGAGGATCGCGCGAGCGCGCTTTACCCTGATCATCCTAACGTGCTCAAATGGGAAAATGCGCCTTCCCGTTGGCAAATCTGGACGCTCGGCCACGTCGATCGGAGATCGTTCTCAAGCGGCCATTACATCACTTTAGAAAATGCTCGCTTGCTAGCTGCTGGGAAACTCGGGGGCTGTCCCGACGAATGGACAGCGGAAGTGCTTGAGGCGGCGGAGCGCTGGCAAGCCGCAACAGAAGCCGCCGATGAAATGTCCGGCGTCAAAGCAGCAGAACACGAATGGGACCGCTGCCTTGACGCCGTTAGAAATCTTGCCCAACGCATCACAGCGATAACGCCGCTATCGATTGCCGACGTTCAAATGCAGATCCTCGCCGTGCAAGATCAGCATGAAGGGGTCCAAATCGGCCCGCTCGAGGAAAGTTTGTTCGCCAGCATTCTCGCCGCCCCGTCCGCGCTCGTCGGGAGGACCGTCTGATGCCGCGAGTTGGCCCCTTTCCTCAGATCAACCGCCGCGAGGCAATCGGCGGCATAGCTGGCACGGCCATGACCCTAGGTAGGATCGCTGACGATGCGAACGCATCGAGTGCTTTCGCCTCCAAAAGCGAGTGGCCCGAGTTCCGCCGCTGGTACAAACTCACGATGGAAGAGCAGCGCATCTACAACGAGGAAGACGACAAGGATCACGAGCGACTCCTCGACGCCGTGGACGCAGAGCGCAATCCACTCGAAGAAGCCATGCTGGCGCGCATTCCGAATACTCTGACAGAGTTCGCCATGCTCGGCGTCATCGAGCTTCGCTATGCTGAGAGAGACAGAAATCCCGAGCACGAAGAGTGTCGAATGCTCGAACTGGGGATGATGAGCAAAGGCAAAACGCAGGGCCGATCTCTGATCGAGGGCGCGATCAAGAACGCGATCAGTAAAAACCTGCTTCCGGGCATCAAGATCTATGGGGATGGCGGAAATGTCTAAGGCAAAAACAGAACGCACGTCCCCGGCAAAGCTGCTCGCTCGACGTCCGATGCCGAGCACGTTCCTTCTTCGGATCACCGAAGACGCCGCCAAACGGCTCCCGGGCTTTCCACTTCTCAGGCACGCGAAAGGCTATTTTATCGAATGCGCTTCATCGGAATCGATCCGGCACGGAGATTACGTTGCGGCGGCACTCGATGTTGGATGGGTACTCGGCGTCGTTGACACGAAGCACCCAGAGAGGACGAAACGGGTGAGCATTTCGGTCCCGGCCGATGCAGAGATGGTTTCCAAAGGTATCGAGACTGTGCCGGTGGCATTCGAACGCAGTGAGGTTTTCGCGATCGTCGAATATCGAGTCAACATCCTGGCCAAGAGACGCTGAGCGATGATCGTTTGGGAGGAGCGGCAGACACTTCCGCAGTCTGCCGCTTCGCGGGGAGCAAGGATGCTACGTGCTCACCGATGGGCCGCGATTTTGTCATGAGATCGCCGCCGGCGGCAGCTTGACCTTATCAGCCGTGGGCGACGAGCCGTTTGTAAGCCGCAAAGACCGTTATGGCCTCTTCCGACATCGTTTTTTCGGAGCGACGAATCTGCGGACATTGAGGTGCGCGATACAGCCGGCTAAGTTCGCAGCCAAGTATCCGGAGCGCCCCAAGCGAGACACCCTTGCGAACGCGATCGTCTTTGACCCGGGGGACGAGCTCGCCGCCGAAATCTTCCATCGAGAAAAATGCGCCGTCGGTTCGCTGGCGCTCACGCATCAAAAGAACGAGGGCTGTCTCTTGCAGGTCCGCGTTCAAGCGATCGAAAATCCACTGGTGCCGCGCATGGCAATCCCTGACTTCCTGGGGACACTCGCCCAGGCCGCCTAACCGGCGATCCGCATTGCCGCCGGAAAACGAGGAATCAAGGCGTGCGACACGTACTGACTGGTGATGCGACGAGTCCGCCATGAATTTTGTCAGCGCGAGTTCTATTTCGATAGGGAATTTATCGCCGTGAGCATCAAGAGGATGACGGATGCGAAATGCGGGTTGATCGCGCGTGCCCCATCGCCCCTGGATAACATCGACGCCGTTGGTCTTCGCTTCGCGCTCCGGCGTCGGCTGATTTTCATAGCGGGCAACGGCGGTCGGCTTGTAGCGAAGCGGGAACCCCTGCATTTCGATTCGGGCTCGAGAGTTCGCCACACGCGCAAGCGCGTCGATTTTCTCCTGTTCGTTGAGATCCGGGATTTTACCGCGCTGCTTCAGATTTCTGATGGCCTGCAACATGCCGCTTGTATGCCGTATGCTCAAAAGTGCCCCCTTTTGCCGCTAGCTGCGATTGAGACCGACCCCCGGTAAGCGGTGCGGTGATGTTTTGATCTGTTCGGCCTTTTGCGCATAGCGCGCAGGCATCGCCAGCGACCTGTGACGGCTGACTGTTGCCATGGCGCGGAGATCGGCGCCGGCCTCGGCCGCGGAGACGCAAAAGCCCACACGTAGGCTATGCCCCGAATATCGGTCTGCCTCGCCGGCAGCATCAGCAGCGGATGCGCCCAGATCCTCGTAGTGCAGACCGACGCGGGATTTGATGATCGCGGCCACCGACTGAGGGTGAAGCCGGCCCCCGAGCTTGCCGCCCTTCAGAATGCGCCGAATGATGGGCTCGCCTTTGCCGATGCCGGCAAGACGGACCCAGGATTCAACGGCCGCGACCGCTTCGGCGTTTTCAGCTCTAGGCACGGCCACGGTCTGCGTTTCGCCGTTCGATGTCTTGGCGATCGCAAAGGAAACTTCCATCGTTCGAGCGGTGATGCGCAGGACGCCGGCGCCCGTCCCCTGACTTTCGAGATCCAGTGCGACCAGCTCGGAGCGACGCAGGGCGAAAACATACCCCAGGGCCAATAGCGCCATGTCACGCGCGCCGATAAGCGTCGCGTCGATGCCTTCCATCAGATCGAGCACGTCCGGCCCGCGGATCGGCTCGGCTTGCTTGGCAAGGCGCGGATTGGCGTTGTGGATGCCTCTTAATGTCCTGACGATCGCCGGCGCCTTACTATCGAAACTGAGGCCCTTTGCGTCATGTCCGGCTTTAATGGCAGCGACGACCGTCCGGAGTGTCGAAACGCTCTGCCCCCGCGCTGCCCGCTCGCTCAGATAGTTCGCGACGAGGTTCGTATCGCCCGTGAAGGCCAGATGCCCGTTGCCATGGCACCAGGCCATCCATTGCTTCAGTTGGGTCGCGTAGGCTCGCCGCGTGTTCGGGCGAGCCGACAGGCCAATGAACTGCCGGGCCTGCTCACTGAGTTGCGCAAGCGACGTCTGCGATGCAGGGACGGGTTCATTGGCCATGCTCCCGTTTACTAGTGATAAGTGTAATTGTCAATAGTAATAATCTGGCTTTGTTCTCGCGCCTTTCGCCAGTGAGAGGCCCTCGCGCGCCTGCGCATATTTCGACGAAAATCCTTCGCCATGTCGTGGGCTCCTCTTAGACCGCCCCGCGGCACGCCCCGTCGACGACTGCGAATTCTACGTTGTCATATTGAACCGGACCCTCGCCATTGGCGCCGGTCAAGGGCTGAGCTGCTTTGCCAAAGCCCCGGTCCAGGATTTCCCGGATAGCCGAGACCCGAACCATGTCGCTCTCGGCCTTGGTTGCGAGCCGAATGAGTTCCTTCATCGCCGCCGGCCCATACATTCCTGCGAGGGAATTGAGCTCAGCGGTCGCCTTGTTCGGAATGCCCTTTTTGCGCCCCGCCCCTCGTCGTCTACCACCTTTTGGCATTGATAATTTCTCCTAGTTTTTCAAAGACCGCCCGGCGCGGCTGGGACAGTTCATCTCGACGGAACGCCATCCCCCCCTATTCCGAGCCGTCTTTTTTTGGACTGACAAAATTCCCCAGGCAGCCCTTCGCGCTCTCGGAGACTTCAGAGACAAGGATCAAGCCGGCGCTTTCCCGTAGCTGAGGAGATCCCGGGCTTTCGTTCGCCAGGCCTTCGCGTCTTTCCCAAGGCCGCTTATGGCGGCGTCCGACATTTGGGCGAAGTGCTTTGCAGTGCTGAAGCCGAGTTCACGGAGGAAGGCCTTTTTGCTGGCCGGTATAAAGTCTAGGGCCTCAACGGATGTATCCGGCCCGGGGGCGATCCTAGGCGTCTGCGCAAGGTAGCGCTCAGCAATTCCTACGAGCTCTGCCACACGAATATCGAGCATGCGCCGGCCAGCCTTGGCTCTATTGAGCTGACGAAGCTGCTCAAAGCTTACGATACCACGCGCTCGAAGTTCGGCGATCGTGGCCGGGTCCAGGCTTTCCGCCGGGACAAGCGGGGTCTGGCGATTGCGCAGCTCCTGACGGGCAAATTCCCGACATTCTTCGCCCTTTGCTCCGAGAAGAGACCAGAGGTTTTCATCCCGGATTCCGGCGAGCTCCTCGAGGATCATGATGGACCTGGAACGCAGAATCATCAGTGTCATCGCGTCGATCGGGCCTTTGATCTCGATCGGCGTTGAGGACGGGGCTGCGAAATCTACCGCCTTGGACTTCTTCTCGCTCTCGACCTTGATCTGATCGCGCAGATCTGGACCTCGGGGGCCGAGGATGGCGACGAGCTCGTGATTGCTGGCCGCTAGAACACGTTCGAGGCTGTCGTAACCCTCCTGGGCAAGTCTGGCCATCTGCGCCTGGCCGAGGATACCCCAAGGGATCTCTGTCTTGATTTCTCGAGCGATAGGCTTCCCCGACTTTGCCGCCTCATAATGCGCCCACGCCGCCGGGAACCGTTGTTTCATCTCGTCTTCGTTACGAGGTTTAATCATCGTGCAATTGCTATCGCGATTACCGGCGGAAGCAGAGCGTACACGGATCTCGATCGCGAGCGTTGATTTCTTACCGCCGGTCAGCGGATCATCGATTTCGGTGTCGATGTAGCGGCCCTCGAGCCGGCGATTAAAGACGTCATCGAACCAAAGATTGTCATGGGCTGCGGTCACTGTGGTGTCTGACTTCGGCATTGGTGCTCCTATTTATATGCTATTTCGGATCTAAAACCCCATGACGCGCGGCGCGTGCGTACTGCGCGGAAAACCCTTCCTTGGGCCGCTGGTCCTTTTCGGGCATTGCAAAACTCTATCTTCGCGCGCTCGCGCGTACTGCTTGCAGAAACAGCGCGACGTCAGAAACCCACGGCCGCTTCCAGCAAATCACACTATTTTGCTGACTTTAGACGCCGTCTTTGTTCGCGATCGGTGTCCCGAAGGCGCGCGACTTGGTCCTGGTGGCCTTTCGGTGCTTCTGGGCGATCTCCGAACCAACGGTCAAAGTTCATTTCGTGCTGCCCTATCGTTTTTTGCGGTTATTTTAACCGGCAAGCGACTTCGCCCCTCTAACACCCCATGACGTGCGCGCGGGCGTGCGCGTACTGCGGGGAAAATCGGCAATAAGGCGGCATATTTCCGATTAAATTAATGCCGGTCTCGCGTCGCTTGGGGTCGGTTTTTTGCTGTGTTTACGTGCATTTGGCCTATTCGGCCGCCTGCTCATTGCGCCATCGTCTCCACCGCTCTTTTTGAGCTTGAGAAATGCGCGTTTTGCCTTCTACGGTTGTCGGGCCCGTCGAAAGACCGCCGTGATTTCGGCATCGGCCGCTTTTCCCGACGAGTGTACGTTTGCAAAGATGGCCGGCACGGGTGCGCGCACTGCAGATCAATCGGCTCCGCTTCAGCAGTTTCAGTTCTTCCCGGCTCATTTTGCGAGTGATCCCCATTCGATCTTTCCCAGCCGTCGAAAGCGGCCTTGTGTTGCTTGTGGAACCAGCCAGCACCATCTTGCGCGGGCTTGATCGTGTGCATACGGTCGACCTCACGCTTTGTGCATGCGTCGAACGAAGGCGCATTCAGCAAGTGAGCGGAAACTTCCCCTTAAAACTGACGATCAATCCCGCCGCGCGTGAGAAATTGAACGCGTGGTGCATTCGTCCGGCGCTATGGACGGCGCTCGCTCTAAATTGTCTCGCGATTTTCGAAGCGGCAAGTGGGCGTCTAAATGCGAATACCGACCTGAGCGCATTCTTTGTGCCGCCGCTGGCTGTCGCCGCTTATGGATTTGCCTATTGGCTTTTCCGAGTGCTGCGCGATCTTGTCGTTTTTGGTTTCAAGCTTCTGATCGCCTACTTTATCGTTCGGTCTGGCGATCTCAAGCGCTGGGCATTCCGCAAATGGTCGAACCGCCGTCACCACGTCAGGCGGCTTTTGATAGAAAGGACTGCTCGTGATCAAACTCGATCTCGCCGCGGCGGTTAGGACCTATCGGCTTCTCTGGGTCTCGCAGATGATGGTCTATGGCCCGCCAGCATTAGCCGTTGGCGTGATTCTGTTTTTTCTTTTCATGCTCGGCGGAGTGATCAATCCCGCAACGATATTGCTCCCGGTACTCGCGGTCGGCGTTATCGTCGCTGGCGTTTCCATGCTCATTTGCCTTGTAGGGACGGCGAGCGATCTTATTTTCCTGATGCTGAAAGCTGCGGTTTGGTGTATTGCCTATGCACTTTCACGGACCACAAATTCTCTGGTGAAACTTTGGAGCTTCCTTCGTGAGCCTAGATCTGACCCCCTCGCAGGAAGCAAAATTAAAGGCGCGCTTGCGCGTCGCCGTTGAGCCGTGGGCTCAGATTTACGCAAAAGACCCCAATGCTGAGCATCTGATTTTGTCGATGCTGAAAGGCGCTGAATTTCGGCTTCTCGAGCGCCTTGGTAGACTGTCCGAAGAGGGACGAAGCGCATTGAGAGCGGGGATGGATGGGCAAGCGTTCCTGACAGGCAAAGAGGTCGTCGACGAGATCGACATTCGCCGGTTCAAGATCAACTAGTTGTCTCCGTCGTTCCGTAGATTTCGGGTCTGCTGGTAGCGCTTCAAAACCTCTTGCTGAAGATCTTGGCGCGCCTGCAGCGCTTGGCCTTTGTAATCTTTCGCCGCTTCCATGATCTGAGGAACGCCCGGCATATTTACAACGGGTCCCGTCGACTGGTTATCGACCTTCTTTGCCGCCTGAGAAAGAACGTTCTTGATCTCGGCCTGCATATCGCGGCCCCAGGGTCCGCCGGCGCTTAAGCGACCGCCGTTGTCGAAGAACTGCTGCGCTAAGCTCACCTGGTCCTGCTTCGTCGGGAATCCCTGCCGTCCTGGAATCGGCTGGACGTAGGGGTTGCCCTGGATGGTATCGAGTACCTGATTGCGCTCCCGGATCGGTGTGAGACCATCGGCGTTGGGAACGCTGGTCCTTGGCGCCGCGGCGTTGGTGGCATCGAGAGCGGCCTGCCGCGCTTGGATCTGGGGCTTCATCGTATCCCGGATCGACTGGAGCATGTTCAGCTCTTCATCGGGCGACAACGGAATGTCAGGGCGGGGTCCGGGGGCGATGCCGAACTGCTTGCCCTGCTGCGTCAGCGCGGCAATTTCGTTTCCGACGCTTTCAAGGGTTTCGGGCGCGGCTTTCACGACGGGCGCGCGTCCCGATATGGCGGACAGGGCAGCGCGAGGTGCCTTCAGCATCATGCCGAGCGTCATCGCCACCGGTCCTGCCGGGCCGAGATCGGGCGGCCCATAGGCCATTGCATAATCGCCGGCGGTATTGAGCGCATCGACAGTGCCGTGGGCGATCGCGGCAGGGATGTCCTTCAGTGGGGGCACGAGGACCTTGTCGCCGTACGTCAGAAGCGCTTTCGAGAGCGGCGAGGGCTGGTCAGCCTGGTCGTAGGCGTCCGAATAGCGCTGCAGTGCCGATCGCGTGTCGCCATCTTCGCCGGTCGGGACCGATTGCCGGAGCATGTTCGCCAATGTGATCGCAGTCTGAGGCGACACGCGAGCTGGAACGCCATATTGCGGTTTGATATCCCAATCGGTATCGGCCATCAGCGCTGCCCCTGTTGATTGGAATTCGGGTCGACGTCCAAACCATTGTCTCGAGCCACGCCGATGACGACGGGGATGAGGCGAGGGTCCGTTCCCGCCATCACGGCTAGTTTGTGGATCCATTCGTGCAGTGGTTTTATTGCTGCTCGCGGTCCTGTTACTGCGTGCGCTCTAAGAGTCGCGTATTTCGCGGCCCATGCTGCATAGCTCGGCCGTGACAAGATTAGGGAGGCACCATATCCCGCCAGCGCTGGGCCAAAGAACGCCGCCGCGTTGCCCGTCGCTATCGCGGTGCCGGCCGACGCAAGACCGGCAATGTTGGTGAGGTGCGTTCCGCTCCTCGAACTGTTTACTTGCGCCTCCACGTCGGCCAGCCGCCTTGCGACGCGCGACACATTTTCCAGAGCTGCAGCGTGAGCATCGCCAAAGATGATGTGCTTGGCTTCAGGTGTCATCTTGTTCCAGTTCGTCAACCACGACGAAACGGAAAAGCCGAGCTCCTGCGAAAAGCCCCTTGCCGATGCGACCGGGCGCCCAAGTTGATTGAGAACGCCCGAAGCCAGTTCGTTGCGCTCGTCGCTTCGCAAGACTTTACTGAGGGCGCGGAGCTTGCCCAGATCTCCACCCTTCACCTGAGCGGCTTGCACGATGTTTTTATAAACCGCTTCGGGTGTCTTGGCGTTGAAAAGCGTTTCAATCGCATCGATGCGCTGCTGCGAGAGTCGGTAAAAATCGTCGGCGCGCTGGAAAAGCTGTTTCGCGCGCAAGATTTTCGCCGCCGTCAGCCGCTCGCCATTGGCCGCGTAAGTTTTAGCGTTGCGCTCGAGCGTATACTGCATGTCGCGGGAGACGGCCGTGCGTAGGCGCTCAACGTCGGATTTCGAGAGCGTGTTTTTCTCGGTATCAGGCATCCCCGACGACAACCGGCGGAATGCCGAGCGCAATTCGCGCATGTCCTGCAGTGTGCCCCGCCAGCGACGGGAAGCAATGTCTCTCAGGATGCGGCCGAGCTGACCACCAAGGGCAGGCAACGCCGCTTCCGGGATCTTGCCACCGCGGACTTCGACCTGGCGGCCAACGGGGGCGACCTCGTTCCCTGCCCGCGTAACTTCAACAGTGCCGTCCGTCTCGGCACGCGACCGGTTCATCAGTCCGAGATTGCGGTCAATGATCTTGTCGAGCTCGTTGGCCGTGTTTCCTAGACCGCCGAGAAAGCGGCTATCGCCTTCACGAGACCGACCGACTTGCATTTCAGGTGGGATGTGATTCCATGCTTCGTCGTAAAGGGCCTCTGCTTTCGTTTTTCGCGAGGTTTCCCGCGACGGCGCGGCGATAATATCGTTCCGCCATTGATTGGGATTGGCCGATTCCATCGGTCGGCCGGTGCGAACTTCGGTGATCTCGTTCCCGAAATGAACGCGCGAACCGTCGTTCCAAAGCTCAACCGGGATATGGCCGACTTTCGGCTGATCTAAGAAATCGACGGCCGTTCGCCGCTCAAACTTGCCGGCGTCCTTACCGTCAAGATACTTGACGGCGGCGCGTCCATCCGAGGTGAAAGCGATGGCTCGCTTTCCGCTCCCCCCTTGTGCTTGGAATTCCCCAAGCTTGTTGGCATCTTCCGGCGCCACGTAAATGGTCCGATCGGACTGCGGTTGTGGACCAAAATCGCCCTCGTGGCCCGGCTCGTCGCGCGCAGCCTTGTTGCGAATGGTCGTTCCGTCCGGCTGGACTTGATAGGTTGAGCCCTTTTCCGTCGTGAAGGTCGTTGAGGCCGGCCCGACGTCGTTCTGTGCAGCCCATTCGCTCGCCGGCGCGGCGTCGGACTGCATGCGATCCCGCACGATGTCATCAGAGCGGGCATCCTTATATCGCTCGATGCCTTCCTGGACGACGCGGCCGGCCTGTTCGTCGGTCGCGGTATTGCCGAACCGCGACGCAATATCGTCGGAAGCGCGTTTGGCTCCCCCAATACTTTCCTCGAGCGCATTTCGAACGGGCGCGCCGATGATCGGCGTATCGCTCAGCGATTTGGAAAGGCCACCAATGGGACCACTGCTGAATGCGGGACCATAGGGACGAACGTCGGTGTTTTTGAAGGCTTGTAAATCTGCCGCCGCATCTTGCGCCCGCGGCGCCGGGAGTTCCGGTCGATAAACGCGCTCCTGCGGCAACTGCGGCCGATTGAATTCGACGCCGGCTGTTCCCGCAGCAAGATCAGAAGCCTTCTGGAGGGCTTCGAGCTGTGGAGCATTGGCGCGTGCGAAATCTTGTTCGGACTTCGTTGACCCCGTTCCGACATCCGGGAACCCGATCGATCCGAAAGCGCCGGATAACACGTCGCCAAGACCATATTTGCCCTGCGTCAGCGCACG
This sequence comes from uncultured Hyphomicrobium sp., assembly GCA_964470545.1. Taxonomy (GTDB): domain Bacteria; phylum Pseudomonadota; class Alphaproteobacteria; order Rhizobiales; family Hyphomicrobiaceae; genus Hyphomicrobium_B. Next base: position 14,463 of record CAYYDL010000862.1, read on the forward strand.
GATAGGCAACGATTCTGCATAGTTCATTGCACCGACGCCGCGGTCTGCCAAGCTCCGCGAATCCTGGAAATCCTGCAGATCCTTGTCCGCCTGCGTCCGCGGCGCTGGTCGCATACTGGGCAACATTTCCACGGCGGGTTCGACAAAGTTGTCATAGGTTTCAGCGATCGGGTTGTGGCCTCCGAACGCATCGCGCAGCGAGTCTCCGAGACGTGGTCCCGTTTCCGGCGCTGGCACGTTCGGGAGCACGCCCGCGCGGCGGCGCATCTCGGCCTGCTGCGCGTTGAAAGCCGCACTGCCGGTCGGTTGAGGGACCATCAAATCTTCGGCCGACATGTCTTTCATGGATGCCGGAACGTCACTGAAATCGAGGCCGCCGTTGGCGCCAAAGGCCAACGGCACGTCGTCAAAACTCAAACCGCCGTTCGCGGATGATTTGTCAGCCATGTCGCTCACAATCCCGACGGGTCAATGCCCGCTGCTTTTAGCCTTTGGATAATCGTGTTGCGGTCTTTTCCCTGCGCTATGGCCGCTCGGGCATTGGCCAACGACGCCTGTTTCGCGGAATCCGATAACTTCGGCGTCATCGCTTTATCGATCGCATTGTCGAGAGAGGAGCCCGAGCCGTCAGACACACGTCCTTGCGTCTTGCCGCCGACATTGGCGTCGAGGCCTTCGCTGGTGCCTTCGCCGAGGATGTTATCGAGCGCCGCGGCAGAGTCCGGTGAAAAGAGCGGCATTGCTTCGTCCGTCGTCATGACACCGCGCGCGTACTTATCGCGCTGCTGCGTGATGCGGTTGGAGAGCATCTTCATCGCGGCGACGACTGCGCCTTTGACGGCAGCCGGCGGAGAGTTGGGATCTCCGAGCGTGTTCTTGATGTCTTCAATGCCGGCAACGTCAGCGGAGCCAGCCCCTTTGAACGCCTTATCGAGTTCAACTGCTAAACCGGAGCGGTGCATGTTGAAGTCCGTGCTAGCGTTTTGAAAATCCTGGTCGCCGCCCCACGAGCGCATGGCGTTTCTGACGGTGTTGACGCCGCCGTAATCACCGTTCTTCAGTTTGTCTTCGGCATCGAGCAGACCTTGTGCATGCTGGATAGCGAGGTTGAACGCAGCCGTATTCGCCGCGTCCTGACCGCTCGTGAATGATTTTCTGACCGCTGAGATGTTGTTATAATTGCTGGCGTTGTAGGTCGGGTTATAGCGGCTCACCATGTTCATGATGGCATTGCCAGGTCCGCGGCCACCGGAGATGGGTGGCTGCTGATAGTTTGCGATCGCCTTGACGCGGGACTGCACCTGAGGCGGCAACGATCTGAGATAATCCTCCGGAGACTGATCGACCCCGCCGGCTTCGGCGTCAGGCACCGTGGCGTTGTAGGGCGTCACCCTGCCGGGGTTGGCCTGATCGACCCAGCCGTATTTCTTCTGCCCCAGAGCGTCTTCGCCGATGACCGTGAACTCCGGTTTGATTGCTGGAGGAAGATTGCCGGTTAGCGAGTAGCTCCTGAGCTCCGGCGATCCGGGCGTCAGACCTGCTTTGATGCCTTGCGCTTCGCGGATGGCGTACTCGCGGTTGGGATCATTCGTGACGGCATTGATCTTCGTTCGAAGTCCCGCTTCTTGAATGCTCGGATCGGACGAGTTCATGAGCGTCTTTTCGAGCGTCGGCAGATCGTTGGCGTTGGCCGCGTTCTGAATATCGCGTCTCGAGATTGCGGCGTTGTTTGCCAGCGCCTCGTTTGCATTCCCTTGCACCATGTTGCCGCCGAACGCACCGAGACCTTGCGCGACGACGCCTGCCCAGCTTTTTGCCGGACCTGGTCCGTTTCTCAGCATGTCAGCGAGTTTGTACTGCTGAGTGATGGCGTCTTGCGGGATGTAGCCCGGCGTTGTCGTAGACGGCGGAACGGCTGCGGTCGCCGATCCAGGTGTCCCCTGGCCGCCGCCCGAGAGGTTCAAGAGCAAGTCCGACAGTATCGACATGTGCGAAAACCCTAGTTGAAGAGGCTTGAAACGCCGCGGCCGAGAAGGCTATCGGAAAGGCCCGGCAGTTTGGTGCCGGCTGCGGTTACGCCGCCGGTTAGAGGCGCCGTCAGCAAGCCCATGCCAGCGTTAGCAAGGCTTCCCCATCCACTGATCTCGTTTTGATATTGCTGCTCTTGCTGATTGTAGGTGTTGTTGACGTCGTTCTCGAAATTCGGCGCTCCGACCGACGATTGACCGAGATTTGCCGCGGGCGCGAGGCCGTTCAAACCCGTCAGAAGCCCGAGGTTGAGCTGCGCCGTCTGTGCCGGCTGGTTCTGCATTGCAGTCTGGTTCGAAATCAGCTGTCCCTGCATTCCTGGGACTGCGTTCCACGCCTGCGCTGCGGCGTTGGTGTCGGCGAGGTTGAACGAATTGCTGAGATTACCCTGCGCGTCATTGTAGACCTGCGATCCAATCGGTATGCCGCGATCCGAAAGCGTTACATCAAGTTGATTCTGTTGCTGCGCCCGTTGTGGGGCAGTGCTTGCGGCATAGGCGTTGTAATTCTGCGACGCGATCTGCGGAGCCGTCGTGCTGTCCCAGTTGATGCCCGAGGTGGGAAGCTGACTCATCAACGATGAGAGGGCAGAGCTTCCCGAATTCGCTGCGCCGGTCAGGGTTGGATCGAGCGATGAAGTTTGCCCGGTCACGTTGCCGTTGGCGTCACGATTGACGGTTCCGGAACCGAACACTCCGTTCTGGTTCATGGAATTCATGTTGACGGTGTTCTGAGCCGCCGTCTGATTGTAGCCGGCCTGCGTATTCGCCGTTTGCGTCGGGTTCGGCGGTTTGGGCGCGGAAGGTTTTAGTCCCATGTTGAACTCCAATCGAGCAACGCAATACTGGCGCCGCAGCTCGCGTGCGGTCGGATGAAATGGACGGGTTTTGAAGGTTGGTAGAGAAAAAGCGCTAAGCGCGGCCGGCGGTGGTGAACTCGGCGTCGTCGTCTTTTAGAAAGTCAGGCACGTACATTTCGAACAGAAGGCCCGGATCGCGCACGACATCCGGATCCGCGTTTGCGCCGAGGGTAAACGTCGCTTGGGCTTCATCGATCGCGACATAGGTCAGCAGATTAGCATGCAACGCGTGAGCGAGCTGCATGCTCAGCGGGTGTGGCGAATTCCGCGTCAGCCATTGAGCAGTTATCCAAAAGGTGACGTTACCCGCCAGAATGCAGATCAATCTGAGTTTCTCATTCACGCCGGCCGCATCATACAACCGCGCGAGATCAGCGATACAGCGAAGCTGTTCGGTCGCGCTGTCGATCCCTTCCTCTACTTCAGTGGCGCGTTTGTGCGTCATCGAACACCGCCGCCGTCTTAGGAATTGTCATAGAGAAGAGACTTTCGAAAGCGGCGGTAGACGGTAGATTCACTCCCGGAAAAAACAGCGCCGTGCCGTGCGCAAAAGTGCCGAACACAAGAATGCCGAGCACGTCGCAGATGGCGAGCTCAAGGGCAAGCGAACTGCCCGGGGGCACCAGTCTCCTAGGTTTCGCAAACTCGTAGAACTTGAGGTTTTCGGCGGTATCGCCCGCCATAATCAACAGCGATCGGATTCCATCGTCGATGCCAAGCGCGTGAAAGGCCCCGGCGAGCCTCCGAACAGCCTCCCGATGATCCGATGGGACGTCTTCCAAATCCATGGGATGATTCATGCGGCCATTGCCTCCGATGGCGGGAGAGCTTTCGGAGCTCTTGCATATCTGCGTCGCGCTCCTGGCTTCAAGGGGACCGGACCAGCGTGATGCGTCGCTTCGTGATGCTCGCGGCACAGGAAGTCGACGATCAACGGTCTGCGGTAGTCTGGGTGATGAGCGTGAAGAGGGCCGCTGCATACGCACCCCTTCGCGTCACAGACGGACGGTTTCACGATGTCGCCGCGGTTGATGGCCGCTCGTGCGAGGCGCCGTGCACGCTCTTTTTCCGGATAGGTTTGCTTGTATTTCGTCACGGCTCGAAGGTTGATTTCTCTGCCACGCGCCGTTCTCGCTTTCTCGCGGCCTTTTCGGCGGCTCTCTTCGATATTGGCGTGATACCTGGCTCGACTCCGCGCACGAGCGGCTTCGGGGTTAGCAGCGTGTCGCTCTCTGCTCCGTTTGGAGTCGCAGGATTTGCAGATATTACCGTGCTTCCCAGCTTTACCGCTTTTCTTGAACAGCTCGATCGTCTTGGCTTCGCCGCACTTGATGCAGCATCTGAGCTTGGGTGCTGGGGTCGTCTCAAAAAGCAAAACGCCCGGACCTGGCTGGATCCGGGCGCTTGTTACGCCGTCGATCGTTTTGAGCACTGGCTTGCTACGCGCCTCCCGTGATCAAGGAGTGACGCGAAAGATCAGACGACTTCATCAAAGTCGAGCCCCGCCTGGATCGCTATCCAGCGACGGACGCCAGCAATTGAAAAATAAGTGCGCTTTCCGATTTTGAACGCCGGCGGAAATCCGCTCAGCGGATCCTTGGCTTTTGCGACCAATGCGGTATGGGTCGTTTTCAAGGCGTTTGCGACGTCCACGCTGTCCACAAGGCCATCAAGCAACTGGTCTACATGCATGGCCGCAACCTCATTACGGATCGCTCGGCCAGAATGCGCGAGTCCCATTGTCGATTCTCCTGTTTGGTTTTGAAAACAAAAATGGCCCGGAATTCTCTTCCGAGCCGCTCATTAGTTGTAGGTCGAAAACTACAAGCCCTGGAATTCGCGCTGGGCGGCAGGTTTATCGTGGTGGCTACCAGGATAGCCATAAGCCGAAGAAACGCGGCCCTCGCCGCAGATTATTGCGGCAATCGGCATCTAATTTCACCTAGTGCGCTACCGTCGATGGCGTCCAAAGCTCTTTGGGGTCATTGAACCAAGCCCATCGGGCAAATTTTCTGGCTCTCTCCTGCGCAATGACATCGGGTGACCGCTTGTAACGAGGATGACGCTTGCGCCGAAGGTAGCGTTCTCGAGCGACGGCAACGTGGGAAGTCGATCTCAACGATTCGAACTCGTCCATTCGGAACCTCGCTCAGAAGGAAATCTCGTTTGCAGGTTTTTTTCGAGTTTTTCGAGCAGCGCGCCGACCGGCTGCCTGCCGTAGATCTTCGTCACGCTTTGCTATTGCCAAATTTCTTGCTCGTTCCGCATAACCCGAAACAATGTCGTCGAACCAACTGAATCCAGATATTTTCCTACCTTCGCCAATCGTCGTTTTGATGTCGTGTCTGGAAATGAACTCGTTGAAGGCGCCCACGACCGAGCGGCGCCCATGCTTTGAAAGAAGATCCGCCATTTCCTCGATGCTCAAAGTGGAAAACATTCCATCCTTGATCATCGGAAACCCGATTTTGCTAAGCTCTCGATAAGCGTCGCTGCAGATGCTGGCTGCTTCATCGATTGCCTGTTTTGTGTAGCGCCCGATGGCAGGACGGTTCAGCGCCCAGGTGAAATCGAATTTCGCGGACTGTTTCAGCAAGCGACGGGCAACGAAGTGCAAAGTTTTCAGCGTTCGGCCTTTTTTGGCCAGCGCTGCGTCTTCAGCGCAAACAGCCCGGATGATGCCGATCATCGCATCAAAGCCGCGAACGCAACTGTAGCCGTCCCTGTCGAGACCCAGCAGACGGCCGGAGTACGTGGAGCCTATCAACATTGCCGCAATTTCGTCCATCTGACGGTAGGCTGCTAATGAGCGCAAGTGAGGGGGTAAACCGCCGCTTGCAGCAATCCACGCTTCGAATTGTTCGCGACCCATCGCCTGGCCATATGAGAACCCGCTCCCCGCCGGCAGTTCTGGAAACTTGAATTCGCCAGCACGCCAATCGGGCAGCACGATTTCATCAAACCTAATTCCACTTCGACGCGCCGCCGCGTCGTCGTCTTCGACAGAAGCGACGACGTTTGCGAGCGAGCTTGAGCTCGCGCGCGATGATTCTTTCAGTTTGGTTGGAGTCTTACAGTTAGCTGAACTCTTACAGCTAACTTGTGTGGGACCATTTTTGGCGAGATCATTTTTGGCGGTATCGTTTTTGCCGAGATCATGAATACCGGTAAAAATGGTCCCAGGTCTGCCCACCAAAATTTCCGCGCGAACACCCTGAAAGATCTCAATTATTCCAGCATCTCGAGCGTGCTTAGCTACCTTTGCCGCCGTTTTTGGGGAACGGATGCCAATGCGCTGGGCAGCTGCGGCCGACGTGCATGGTTTCGGGCTTAAGATGACCGCCAATCCGTAGGCGATAATTTTTGAATCTAGTGAGAGCGCTCTCCGCTGAAGCTTCACATAGTTTCGCCTGACTTTGCCGATCGGATTGTTTTCGATGGCGTAGCCCTTTCGACCGGATGGTTGGCTTCGGACCAAGCCGATACTTGCGCGTAATAGGCGGACGCCAGCCTTGAAGGACCGCGAGCTGATTCCGAGTTTGGAGCAATAAACCTGATTGAGCGTCCAGCCTGCCGGTTGAGCCGCCTTTATCGCGAGAAGGTGCGCGCCTGCGATCGAAATTTTTCCGTGATCCAGAACGGCGCCCAATAATTCGACTGGGATCCTGACGTGCGGCTCGACCTCCTTCGTCGTCGGCGAGCGATCGCTCGACAGCGAAGCGCCATCTTCACTCGCCACCGGTGGTGTCGCAAAATTTTCGGTCATTCTGTCCATGCCTATTGTGGCAAGGCGCTTGACCTATCAGACCGAAGAATCTAAACGAACGACGATCGGATCGCCTCAGGGCGCCGAGCCAGTTGAGATGCGTCCCAGGACCGCCAAGCCCAGAGGGACGGAGATTTTCAGAGCCTCGCACTTCGGTGTCGAGGCTCTTTCGTTACGCCGATTTCGCTGATGCCGTCCACGCCGGCACACCGTGGACAGGCGTGCAAAAGTCGCGAAAAGCCCCAAGTTGGAAAAAGCGAGTGATTTCAGTGATTTAGAAAAATCGGCTCGCGACATCCAGATCGAGAGCAAGGCAGAAAACGCAATGATTTCAATGGTTTACGAGGTCAGTGCGTCGCAAATTTTTGGCGCAATTATCCCCACGAGGAAACAGTATTTTGATTTGAGCGCGGCGTCCACCTTTTTTTCTGCAAATGGGTGCGACAAAGTGGTTTTTCGCCGTCGCGCTCACGGACACAAGGGTTCCTAATCGCCCGGACTAGCCCGCCTAGGATGAGAACGTCGGGAAATTGTTAGCCAATTCGAAGGCGCCGATTGACTGTCATCGTTGTCGGAGGATTTCTTGCAACGGTGTCGGACTTGTCCAGACGTGTCATGACACGTCAACGTCCAGCATGCGCCGCCGTGCACTCTCTGGCGACCGAACTCTTGATCAAGCCGCGGGCGCAGTGCATTCGAGACTCGTCTCGCCTTGAGGCGGACGCGTCCTGAGACGCGATGTGACCAGTGAGAGAAGGCGCTGGGCGATCGCGAACTCATCATCGCTGCTTGATAGTTTAGTTTCTCAGCCGGCCACGCTCAACGGGTTGTAACGACTCCTCATAACCAGGTGCGTGGCGACAATCTCGAGCGCCGATTCGTGACAGAGCGTCCGAACTCCTAGCAAGAAGAGTAGATGCTAGGAGTCTTGTCGTTACTAGGATTGTGGGCCCTCCTAGCTGAACCGTCCCCACCTAGCATTTTCAAATTGGGGAATCGTTTGAATCACTTGCAATCCTAGGAATGCTAGTTGTCCTAGCGCTTGAAGAACTCCTAGCACTCTTGTGAAGTCCTAGGAATTGACGAGGCACTAGCATTTGTCATATCCTAGTGTCGGGAGCGCGCTAGGAGTGCCGTCCCTGCTAGGAGCACGAGGATGCTAGTTGTTGCTGTCTGCAATTCTAAGGGAGGCGTCGGAAAGACGACGCTCTCGGCGACGCTCGCTGTGCGAGCTGCGAAAGACGGCTCCCGGGTAGCGCTCGTGGATCTCGATCCTCAGAAATCGCTCATTTCTTGGTGGAACCGACGCGGCAAGAGCGAAAACCCTGAGATTATGGAGGGCGTCGAGACAGCGTCAGAGGCGATAGAACGCCTGGAAAATGTCGGTGCCTATGACGTCCTGGTGGTAGACACGCCGCCGGCGTTTTTGGGGCTGATCGAAGACGCCGTCGATTGCGCCGACGTTGTCGTTATCCCTCTAAAGGCCAGCGCGCTTGATGCCGCGGCGAGCGAGGACGCAGTCGTCCTAGCAAAGCAAGGCGGCGGCGAATTCCTAGTGGTCTTGAACGATGTCGAGCCGAAGTGGGCCACCACAAAGCGCGTCCAGGAATTCTTGGCAGAAAACCTTCCGAAAAAGAACGTCGCCGAGACAATGATCTCGCATCGACCATCGCACGTTTCGGCGATGACAGTGGGCAAAACGGCAGCTGAGATTAACAACGGTCGAGACAAGACGGCCGTCGAGGAAGTCGATGCGCTCTGGGAAGAGGTGAAGAAGGCCGCGAAGCGTGGCGCCAAGACAAAATCGGCGCGCGCAGCGAGAAAGGCGGCCAATGACCGTTGATGCGGACGAAGGCGACGTCAAGCTCGGCGCGCTATTCAAGCAGCAGTTCGACAAGAGCAAGCCGGCCGTGGGTTGGGGCAGTGACCCTCAAATTACGCAGCAGCGGATGAGGGCGGAGCGCGCTGCAGGTCGCACACCCAAGGAGCGCGCTCGAGGCGGCTTGGGTCCGAAGCGTGATGTGGCGGTGAACACGAAGCAGACGGCAATCACGAAGTCGTTGCTCGAAAAGCTAGCGCTAAAGTTGACGGCTGATGAAGGCAAGAAGGTCAGCGAAGCGACAGTTATCGAAATGGCGATCTCGGCCCTTGCCGAGAAACACAAGATCAAGGCTTAGGGTAGGGGCGATGGGCGCGTTCTTCATCGGTTGCATCAAGATTTTGGCGGCGCTCGTGGGATGTGGAATCATCGCGGCGACCGCGGTCATAACCATCGTGACCCATGGCGGATTCGTGAACTATCAGTGGCTTGTGCCGACCGCGATCGCCTGCGGCGTGGCCGTCGGCTCAATCGCGCTGGCGATCTCATCGTCGTATCGGCAATGGTGGTGGGTCGCGCTTTTCGCTGTCGTGTTGCTTGCCGGCGAACTTGTGCAGATGGCATCGACTGCGGAACGTGTTCTTGCAGGTCGCGATGCAGCCGCAGAGCCTGTCCGTCTCGCAACGCTGAAGCGTAAGCAGGCGCAGCAGCGTCTCGACGACGCGCTATCAGTTCATATCGTCACCACGCCGCGTTTAGACGCCGCGATGACGGCAAAATCGAAGGCAGAAGCGGATCGGGCGGCCGACGCTGCTAAGCAGGGATGCGTTAAAGTCTGCAAACAGATGCACGATCAGGCCGTGGCCGATGCCGAGATGGAAGTTCGCGACGCTCGCGCTGACATGGAAGACCTGCAGCGCGCCGCCGCCCGTGAAGTTGATGCGGCCAAGGCCGCTCTCGATCTTCTGCCGCCGCCGAAGTCTGAAACGCTTCTCGCCGACAAACTTCACATAGACGGGTCTACGCTCGATCTTCTGATCGCGGCCTTGACCTCGGTCGGCGCTAACGGTCTCGGCGCAGCGCTGCTTGCGTTCGGCGTTCACAGCGGCGGCCATCGTCGTGAGGAGAAGCGTTCGGGGGCTCGAAAGATAACCAGCACCATTGATGCTGTCGCACTGCCGGCCACGGACCTGCCGATGCCAACGATCTCCAAAATCAGCAACGACAGAGCGCCAATCGTGCTCGCCGCCAACCCAGAACAGCACTCGGCGAAATTCGGTATCGACAACCTGAAACCGTCGAAGAAGGGTCGCATAGCCCTCGACGACATTCTTGCCGCTTATCTCGATTGGTGTGCGGCGAAACAGGTGCCCCCGCTACCGGCGCGCGACATCACGATAGCGCTTTCCAAGCTCTTCAGCGAAACGCCGGGCATCGGCTACGAGGAAGACGACAACGGCACCCTGTTCGTCACGGGCGTACGGTTGACCCAGGAGCGGCCAGCCCGCGACAGGGTACTGACCCTCATCCCGGACAAGAATGCGCGTTTGGCGGGCTGATTTGGCTCGCTAACGCTCGTTTGCCGACATGAGGTCGGCGCGTCGAGCCTGTCCACCGTGCTCAGGGCCAGAACGGCCCTTCGTGATTCCTATGCAAGTCGAGAATCGCACTACGGTGCCCGGTGGGTATCTTGTGCGCATTTTGTGAAGCGTCAGTCGCTCAGCGCAAAGAGCAAAAAACGAAAACCCGCCTTTTGAGGGGCGGGCTTGTCGATGATCCTGGACGGATCGAAACGGATGGTGTCGCAACCCCGTTTCAATCAAAAATCAGGTGATTCGTCAAGCGGCGAAGCGTTGTCTTCGCGGTCCCTCGCAAGGTCTTGAAACGCGAGGACTAGATGCACACCGGCACGCCCGAGTTGGCGGCCGATGATCCTGTGCGAGAGGTCGGCTATCGCAAAGCTGCCCGCTTCATCATGGACATCGGCAAGGTCAGCACTCAGCTCGATAGAAATCAGAAAGCCCGAATTCTTCATTCGCTCGAGGCCCTCGAACGGGCGAGCAAACGACGGGGATGCCCCAATGGGATCGTCACTCGGCCGGCTCTCGCGGTCGCGCGAGTCCTTCTGCTTCGGTTCCACAATGGCGGCAGCGGCCATTGCTACCCGTCTTATGATGCGATCAAGGCGGCGACAGGATTCTGCAGAGCGACGATCGCCAAGGCGCTGGGCATTCTTGAGCGTATCGGCGTTCTCAAAATAACTAGGCGACTGGTTCGCGCCCGAGACGGCGCTGGGCGGCTACGAGCGAAGCAAGGTTCAAACATCTATGCGTTCCAAGAACTGCCGCGGCTGACCTTCCTGGCGGCGCCCGCGGCGAAGCCGAGGCCAACATTTGGGCAGCGAGTACACGCCATGGTGAGTAACCACAAACCCCAAGCTCAAATATCGAGACCGAAGCCGTTCTGGATGAGAGAAGAGTTGGCTCAGCGGTGTGGAAAAGCGTGGAATTCGGCGTCCGACTGGCGGGAGCGAGCTCGGGCTATCATGAAACGCTGATGCCAAGGCAATCGTCGTCAAAAGCTAAAACGGCACGTTTCGGTGCAGATGAGAAGGCTTGTGCACTTAGTCGGCGCAGGGGATGTTTTACAAAATCCTTTATGTACCATTTTCGGAAATAGGACGCGTGACATACCATTTCGGGAAAACATGGTTTCACGCGGAACGCATCGACAACTCGGACAGACCTGAGAGGCATTGACGGCAGTTATTTTGGCCTTCATTCGTCAACCGCTTCAGCTGCGACCGCTCTCGGGGACAGAAATGGCGGGGACGCCGATTACCAGCCTGATTCTGGAGTTTGTTCGTGCTCGAGCGCTCCTCGAGGGCAGAATCTACCATCGGGGAGAGGAGGACCTCGCCACGGTATTAAGTATCAGGGATTCCGGAGAGTTATGGGGAAGGCCAGCGCGCAACATTTACGCCAGCAATTTACCGTGCGTGAAAGCTCATTGGGGCCCAATTGACAAGGATTTTAAGGGGTTTGAATTCTATACTGCCGTGGAACCTGATACGCCTCGGTGTCATCCGCCACTGGCCCACCCGCGCTGGTATGGCCCCCGGGAAGGGGTTGTACTCGACGGCGACAGGGCCATAATAAAGGTTATAGTGACGCGAATTAGAGGTTTTTAGCATGCTCGCCCAGGGCGAATGGACAGGATGGAAAAGTGGCCGCGATGTTCCGGTGATGGAACTCGCGCTCAATCCCTATGACTTAAGTGAGCGCTATGGCCTCGAGTTCACCCGCGAGGAAGACGAACAGCTTGGTCCGTTTTCGGCCACCCATTTCTTCGATGAAGAGCTCGGTCCAGTGGCGATCTTCGCCTACGATCAATCGCCTTCGAAAACGGCCACGGTGTTTGTTGATTCGTGGACCGATGTTCATCAGGCCGTTAAGCGACTTTATCAGGTGCTCGGCTTGGCATCGGCCGATGTCTTGGTCGATGCTAATCACACGGTTGGACATCGCCGTCTCGCCGCATTGGGCTCCCTGTTGGGGAGACTGTTCACCACATCCGTGGCCGTCGAATCCCGCAGTACTGCAAAGTCGCGTGCGAGGAACGTTTAAGGCCCCCGCCGTTGCAATTCGGGCCTCCTCGCCTATCTGCAACCCGTGCTTCAGCGTAATCCGTTCATCCCTCCAATGCTGGCCTCAGCCGCCAAAGCTTTGCCCTCAGGGCCCGAGTGGCTCCACGAGTGCAAAATGGACGGGTTTCGCGTCCAGCTTCACCTTCGAGACGGCGAGGCGA
>CAYYDL010000863.1:0-5821 GCA_964470545.1 uncultured Hyphomicrobium sp.
GTTCGTTCGATCGCCAGTTGCCGGGTCTGAATGACTGCGCAGAAGCCGCGGTTTGCAGTAGTCCGAGCGCACAGAGTTCAGAGACGACGTCGGCGCTTGGACGAACACCGCCAAGTTCGACAAGGCGGCCCAGATCAACCCCTTCCGAAAGGCGCAGTCCCATCAGCAGCAACTCATCGGCCTGCTCTGCGTCCGCAAGCGCCGTCAATTCGACGACGCCATGGCCATCATCCTCAACGCGCGCGAGCCACGCTTCGGGATTGCGCTCCGCGACCGTCGCCTCACGCTGTCCGCCGGACACGATCCGGCCATGCGCGCCAGGACCGATGCCCGCATATTCTCCATAGCGCCAGTAGAGAAGATTATGCCGGCTTTCCGATCCGGGCCGCGCATAGTTGGAAACTTCATAGGCCGCGAGACCGCGCGCCGCCGTCATCGCTTCCGTGATCTCGTAAAGCGCCCCCGCATCGTAGTCGTCGGGAATGACGAGCTTTCCCGCGGCGTGCAGCGCGGCGTAAGGCGTGTCGGGCTCGATGGTCAGTTGATAAAGCGAAAGATGATCACCCGCGAGATCGAGCGCTTCCGAAAGCTCGGCGCGCCACTCGTCCGCCGTCTGACCAGGGCGAGCGTAAATGAGATCGAACGAGAACCGCTCGAATGTTGCCCGCGCGATCTCGATCGCGCCCTTCGCTTCGGCGACGCTGTGAATGCGTCCGAGCTTGCGCAACTCTTCCTCGTGCAGCGATTGCACGCCAATCGAGACACGATTGATGCCCGCTTCGCGAAAGCCGCGAAACCGCGCGGCTTCAACGCTGCCCGGATTGGCTTCGAGCGTGATCTCGGCGCCTGGAGCAATGCCCCATCGTTTCACGATGTGGTCGAGAATGCCCGCGACGGTCGAAGGCTGCATCAGCGAGGGCGTGCCGCCGCCGAAGAACACGCTCGTTGCGACGCGCGCGCCGACGCGATCCGCCACCCAGTCGATCTCACGCTTGTAAGCCGAAAGAAATCGCTCTTCGTCCCAGCCTTTATGGCGGACATGGCTGTTGAAGTCGCAGTATGGACATTTCTGCGCACAGAACGGCCAGTGCACATAAACGCCGAACGTGGTGTCACTGCTACTCATGCACGCTCGCAGTCAGCATCGCTTTCGCAAGCTGGCGCCATGCCGGCTCCTCGCTTCCCTCGGCACGCGCCAACTGCCGTTCCAAGGCCTCAAGATAGGTTTCGAGCGTCACGTTTTTCCAGTCCGCCCGATGCGCAATCAAATCGTCCTTCAGACGAGAAACGAAAGCCGCTGCTTCGACGCGCGTCGAAAGGCTCGCGGCCGCAGCTTCGAACGCCGCGAGGTCTCGCCCCTCGTTCACCGATGCTCCCGAAACTGTGGGTGCGATCCCATCCAACATCGCAGCCTTGAACGCCGCGAACGCCCGCGTGCGGTGCGAGATCGCATATTTCTCGGCGGGCTCCATCTCACCGAAAGTCCGCACATCGCCTTCCGGCAGGAACATCGGATCATATCCGAAACCGTTCCCGCCCCGCGGTGGCCAGACGAGGTGCCCGAACACCTTGCCTTGAAAGACCTTTGCGTCGCCGTCTGGCCAAGCAAGGCACAGCACCGAAATGAAATTCGCACGCGGGCCATCGCCGCTCCAGCCATTGCGACCGGCGACCTCTTCGGCGACTTTCTTCATCGCCAGACCAAAATCCTTCCCCGGCCCCGCCCAGCGCGCCGAATAGATTCCGGGTGCGCCGTCGAGACACGCAACTTCGAGACCGGAATCATCCGCCAGAGCCGGCAAGCCTGAACCCTTTGCCGCAGCGATCGCTTTGAGCCGCGCATTGCCTTCGAACGTCGTTTCCGTTTCTTCGGGTTCGGAAAGACCAAGCTCTCCCGCCGAGACGGCATCGAGGCCATAAGGCTGGATCAGCTGGTTGATCTCCCAGACCTTGCCGGGGTTATGGCTCGCGACGACGAGCTTCATGCCTCTGGAAAGCGGTGTCACGCGAGCCCCCAGATCTGGGGCTCGGCGAATTCGAGACAGTTGCCCGCCGGATCGCGGAAATAGATCGAGCGGCCACCGCGCGGCCATTCGAAATCCGCTTCGATCGGAATACCGAGCGCTTCGAGTCGCGTGCGCCATGCCGCGATATCCCCCGCGGTTGCCCGGAAGCAGACGTGCCCTTCGCCCATAGCCCCATGCGGCGGGACGGGAAGGGCTCCCGGCGGCGGTGGCATTTGGGTTGCGAGCGGATTGAAGATCAAAAGCATCTGCGGTCCATAGCGATAGAAAACGTGGCGTTCGGCAACCGCCGCAAAGGGTTCGAGCCCGAACACGCGCCGATAGAAACTTTCGATCGCGGCAAGATTTGGCGCATAGAGAACGGTTTCGAGAATGCCGATTGGTGCCGGCGGCGATTTCAAATCGATGCCCATAGAAACAATCCGAGGCTGAAGGCTCCGAGCGCACTGCGAACGCCATGCAACATTCCCCATCGCTCGATGAGCGCCCGGGTCTCTTCGTTCGCACGTTCGAGTGGCGTTTCTTCGAGGGCCCGGTTTACCGGCAGAATTGCAAAAATCGTGAACGGCCAATTCGCGAGGAGCGCCGCCCCACCGGCAAGCCAGACGACTTTCCCGGTCACCAGCCACTCGAGCAGGCCGAGAATGAAACCGATGACTGCGAGCGAAGCTTGCATCTGGAAACCGCGCGCATAGCTTGGTTTCCATTCCTGAAGCAGTGACCTGTCATCGAGGGAGAGCCGCGCAGGTTGTTCCGCCCAATTGATATAAATCGCCGCGCCCGTGAAGAGCGCGGCGACGACAAGGGCGAAAGGTCCGAACATGGCGGGGCCTTTCCGAAGGTTCAAGCGACCGTCAGTTTCTGCAGCTGAACGAGCTCGCCAATTCCTTTCTTCGCAAGCGCCATCAACTCCGTGAAACGTTCTTCGGTGAAGGGCGTCGTTTCGGCTGTCCCTTGGACCTCGACGATGCCTCCCGAGCCAGTCATCACAAAGTTCGAATCCGCATCCGCGTTGCTGTCCTCGGCATAGTCGAGGTCGAGGACCGGCTCTCCCTTATAGATCCCGCACGAGACCGCAGCCACATGATCGCGGAGCACGGTGTCCTTCACCATGTCGCGCATTTTCATCCATTGGATGCAATCGTGGAGAGCCACCCAGGCGCCGGTGATCGACGCGGTACGGGTGCCGCCGTCGGCCTGGATGACGTCGCAGTCGACGGTGATTTGCCGCTCGCCGAGCTTCGTCAGATCGACGACGGCGCGCAGCGCCCGCCCCACGAGCCGCTGGATCTCCTGCGTCCGCCCTGACGGATGCCCGCTCGTGACCTCGCGCCGGGTGCGGTCATGCGTCGAGCGCGGCAGCATTGCATACTCGGCCGTCACCCAGCCGCGGCCCTGCCCTTTGAGCCACTGCGGGAGGCGCTCTTCCAGGCTTGCCGTGCAAAGGACATGGGTATCGCCGAATTTGATGAGACAAGAGCCCTCGGCATATTTGGAAACGGCGCGCTCGATCGAGACACGGCGCAACTCGTCTGGCTTGCGTTTGGAAGGTCGCATGAGTTCCCTGAACTGTTGGTATTGCGGGCGCGACCCTAATGAACGGCCACCCCGCCTTCAACCGGAAACCTTTAACCGCAATCAGCTAGTAACCGGCCGGAAGGCGCGGCAATATTTGACGTACAGCCCCGTCGTTCATAGATTCCGGCCGTGAAGACAGAAGAGCAAATCGTGACCGCGACGCTTCTCGACGGTAAAACCCAGCTGCAAAAGCTTAACGAACGGTCCCGGACAATCCTCCGGCGGATCGTCGAAAGCTATTTGGCGACTGGCGAGCCCGTGGGCTCCCGCAACCTGTCCCGCGCACTGCCGATCGCGCTGTCTCCGGCGTCGATCCGCAACGTCATGTCGGACCTCGAACAGCTCGGTCTGATCGTCTCGCCGCACACGTCCGCCGGCCGCCTGCCGACACAACTCGGCCTCCGGCTGTTCGTCGACGGTCTCCTCGAAGTGGGTGACATCACCCCCGAGGAGCGCCGCCAGATCGAAGCCCAGATCGCATTCCGGCGCGAGAAGTCTGTCGACCAGCTTCTCGCCGAAGCCGGCGAGCTGATGTCGGGTCTTTCTCATTGTGCCGGAGTGGTCCTCGCCGAGAAGCAGGTGGCGCGCCTCCGCCATATCGAATTTGTTCCGCTTGAGCCCGGACGCGGACTGGTGATTCTGGTCGACGAAGATCAGAACGTCGAGAATCGCATCATTCCCTTGCCCGAGGGACTGCCGCCGTCGGCTCTTCAGGAAGCCTCGAACTATCTCAACACGCATCTCCGCGGCATGACACTCGCTGAAGCCAAGGCGGAGCTCGAAAAATCGTTGAGCGCAGCAAAGGCCGAACTGGATCAGCTGACGCAGAAAGTCATCAAGGCAGGGCTCGCGGAATGGTCGGGCGTTTCCGACGACCGCAAGAGCCTCATCGTCCGCGGCCAAAGCAACCTCCTGAAGGACGTGACGGCGGCCGAGGATCTTGAGCGCATCCGGCAACTTTTCGATGCCTTTGAATCGAAGCAGGACATCGTCGAGTTGCTGGGCGCCTCCGAAACGGCCGAAGGTGTTCGCATCTTCATCGGCTCGGAGAACAAGCTGTTCTCGCTCTCGGGATCATCGTTGATTGTTGCCCCATTTCAGGACCAGACACGGCATGTCGTCGGTGTTCTGGGCGTCATAGGCCCGACGCGACTCAATTACGCGCGGATCATTCCGATGGTGGATTATACAGCCAAGCTCATGAGCCGCCTCATCGGCTGAAACCGGCAGAAGACTTTGAAGCAGCTCAAGGACGCATATTTGAATCGCCTTGATTTTTGCGGGCCAGCGGCCGATATCGCGGCACCCGGATTTTTTCATAAGCTTTGTCAGCGAAGAGAAAAATGAGCGACGATAAGAAGCCCAACGACGAAACCATTTCATCGCCGTCCACCGCCTCGCGCGCCGAAACGGGGCAGGTTGACGCCGACCAGCTCAAGGCGATGATCGGTGCCCTGCAGACCGACCTTGAGAAGAAATCGGAGGAGCTTGCCGCCAAGCAGGACCAGTACCTGCGCGCCGTGGCTGAGACGGAAAACGTCCGCCGCCGCCTCGAAAAGGAAAAAGAAGAAACTGCGAAGTACGCCATCACCAGGTTCGCAAAAGATATCCTGACGGTCGGCGACAATTTCCAGCGGGCCATCGCCGCCGTGCCGAAGGATGCCGTCGAAACCGACCCGGCGCTGAAAACGCTGTTGGATGGCGTTGTGCTCGCCGAACGCGATTTCAGGTCCGCGCTCGAACGCCACGGCGTCCGCGTCATAGATCCCGCCGGCAAGCCTTTCGATCCGCACCATCATCAGGCTGTTATGGAGCAGGAAAATACCAGCGTCCCGGCAGGAACGGTGCTGCAGGTCTACCAGGTGGGCTACATGATCGATGATCGCAACCTACGCCCTGCCATGGTCGTCGTCTCGCGCGGCGGTCCGAGATCCGGAAAGGTGGACGAGGCGGCGCCGGACGAACCGCCGCCGTCCGCGGCCTGAGGCACGCAGACTGCGACGTCGTCGCCATCGTTAGAAATTTGCAAACGCTACCCGCATATCTGCAGGTTACCGAAATAAAGAAGGGTGAAGGGCGCCAACTTCGGAAAAAGCTTGAAAACGATGAGCTTTGTCAAAGCGGGCGCCGCAGCTGGAATGCAATTGAAGGGCGATAAAGTTGATCTATGGAGGGGATAAGAAGCGTTGCACGCCCAAAACAGACCCCTATATAACCGT
>CAYYDL010000864.1:0-2676 GCA_964470545.1 uncultured Hyphomicrobium sp.
CAGCCGCTTCAGCGTCGCCTCTTCGCCTTCGACGAGCGCCACGATGATGTCGCCGTTCTCGGCCGTATTGCAGCGGCGGATGATGACGGTATCGCCGTCATGGATGCCCGCCTCGATCATCGAATCGCCTTTGACTTCCAACGCGAAATGCTCGCCGTTGGTCAGGATGTCGGGGGGCACGGCGATATCGTGCGTATGGTTCTGGATGGCGCTGATCGGCGTACCGGCGGCGATGCGGCCCATGACCGGGATCGACACCGTCCGCGCATCGATGACGTGCGACGGTGGCGGCTGCGCGACGTTCGATCTCGGCGGCCCGGAGCCCTCGATGACGCTCGGCTGGAAGCCCCTTTGCGGGGCTGCCGGAGCACCTGCCGCCCCGACGCTCTGCCCGGCGAGATGGCCAGCGAGTTGCCCGCCCATCTGATTGTCCGGCAGCTTGATGACCTCGATGGCGCGCGCCCGATGCGGCAGGCGGCGAATGAACCCGCGTTCGACGAGCGCGGTGATCAGCCGGTGGATCCCCGACTTCGACCTCAAATCCAGCGCGTCCTTCATCTCGTCGAAGGAGGGCGGCACACCGCGTTCCTGCATGCGCGCGTGGATGAAGAGGAGGAGGTCTTTCTGTTTTTCGGTGAGCATCGCGTTGTGTCTCTAGCCTTTCCTGGCTGCGCAAGCGCGGCGGGCGGGAACGCTGACCACCAAACAATCGCCCCGCTGAAGAGTGATCGAAAGAATCACGGTACAAATCGTGTATGTACCCTACGCGTTCTCGTCTCGTTCCGCAAGCGGCTTTGGGTGCTGGGTCGTGTCTCAGTTTGCAAGCTAGCGGAAGGCGGACAGGAGCTATTGACGACATGGGTGTTTCTAAGCGTCCGTTCTCTTTATGGGAAAGGATGAGATTCGCGTTACCGCTGGACTGGCCATTATCGCCGGTAGCTTCGTCGTGATCGGACCAATCGCTAGCCCTTGGAATTACGTTCTTGCGGCTGCACTCTTCGCAATCGGATTTGCGACGATCTATTGGACTCGTCTTGCTCATCTGCTTCGGGTTCGCCAACCAGCAGCCATGCCAGTGACGCCGATTGATCCACGCGCAGCGGCTCGGGAGCAGCGAAATGCATTCGTGGCTCAACGGAACAGTGCAGAGGTGTTGGCGCAGGGAGCGCTAGGCACAAATGAAGTCTTGGATATGTCCGGGAATCCCCCTTCCAAGCAAATACAAATCCAGCATGGCGGGCAAACCTATATCCTAAGCATTTCACGGCACGGTGGGACCGGAGTTTGGATTTACGGCGATCACCCGTCGATTGCGTCTATTGCCGTGGAAAGATTCGCTCATCGCGGCGAGACGATTTGTTACCGCGCTAAGGAAGGAGCGTGGAGCAACCACTTTAAACATCAATGAGCGTGTGCTTGCCACTACTATCGATGGGAAAGTTATTCAGCTTATTCTTTTGAGTGTCCGAGATTACAACGCGGGCGATGATCGTGACGAAGCGCGAGTGTGTTATCAAGTCTATGGGCCAAACGTGTTTCATGTCGTGGCATTGTAGTTAGGCGGCAATCCGCTTCTTATACGTCTTCGGTCTTCCCGGCTTCGGTGCCACTTCATCCATTAAGCCAATAATCTCTTCCGTCGTCCACAGATGTAATTCCGGCGGCCATTCACCGCGCCTTCTGGCACCTCTCAGCAAAGAACGATGCCACAAGCATGTGCTGGCGGCCGGCTCTGCGAAGCAGAGTCGCCAGCACAAATAAAAAAGCTCCCCGCAGGGGAAAGTCGCCAGCACAAACAAAAAACCGACGGAAACGGCGCGGATCGCGGGTTAAGCGAGACACGTGCATTCATATTTCTGCCGCGGGGGAGAGGCATCGTCTGAGCATGCGGGGTTTATTTTCTCAGATCATCGTCGGCGTGATCGTCACCGTCATCGGGACCATCGTCGCGGACGCCATAACCGGCGGCCACATGAGCCGCCATTTCGTGCCGGGCTTCCACGCTTCCGCACGCGGTCGTTGATCGTACGCTTCGGCGATGGGCGTTTTGCTCGGCCGCCGCCGATACGCTTGTTGAACCCGTCTTGAATGTCATCCCGCCGATGCGCAGCGGAGAGCCGGGACTTAGAGCCAAGCTGGAAAAATCCGTCTTCGGTCCCGGGTCTCGCGCGTGGGCTCGCTCGGGATGACAGGCCGGGACACCCCTTAGCCAAGACCACATTTTCAAAGATCGATGCAACACGTGTGCGCATCCGGCCGGCTCCCCGCAGGGGAGTCGGATGCGCCAATCAAATGCCGGCGGCCGGCGCGCGGAACGCGTGTCGCCGGCACCAACAAAGAAGCACGAAGCGGACGGGTTCCGCGGCTTGTGACGTAGCGAATGAGACTCGGAACCGATCCG
Organism: uncultured Hyphomicrobium sp.; assembly: GCA_964470545.1. GTDB lineage: Bacteria > Pseudomonadota > Alphaproteobacteria > Rhizobiales > Hyphomicrobiaceae > Hyphomicrobium_B. Next base: position 2,402 of record CAYYDL010000864.1, read on the forward strand.
CTCCGTGACAGCCCGAGAACAGGGTCGCGAGCCCGGTCACTTAATGAAGCGGGATGCTCCGCACACGGGTTTCTCACCCCGTGCGGACCGCGCCGATCACCTTGTCCGGAAGCGCGCGTGACGCCCCGGGTCGGGCTGCCCCATCCGAGCCCGACGCAACGCCTTGCGCGCGAGCCCTTCGCCGGACGGGCGAGGGGATTATGCGAGCACCAGCGGTGGCGGGGATAAGTTTTTTGAGGTGAATGAGTTAGCCTGCTATTCGGCCTGCTGTGGCT
>CAYYDL010000865.1:0-2089 GCA_964470545.1 uncultured Hyphomicrobium sp.
CGGAAATCACCGACTTGAAGCGCTTCTCGAAATCGCCGCGGTACTTGGTGCCGGCGATCAGGCTGCCGAGGTCGAGGCTGTAAACCACCCCGTCCTGCAGCAGATCCGGCACCTTGCCTTCGACGATCAGCCAGGCCAAGCCTTCGGCGATCGCGGTCTTGCCGACGCCTGCTTCGCCCACCAGCAGCGGATTGTTCTTGCGGCGGCGGCAGAGCGTCTGCATCACGCGCTCGATTTCCTGCTGCCGGCCGATCAGCGGGTCGATCTGACCCTTCAGCGCGCGCTCGTTGAGATTGACCGCGAACTGCTCCAGCGCCGGCTTGCCGGACGACTTGCCGGTCTCGTCCTTCTCCTCGGCCTCCTGTGCGGGCTCCGGAGCGGACGGCTGGCTGTTGTTCTTGGCGATGCCGTGCGAGATGTAGTTGACGATGTCGAGACGCGTCACGCCCTGCTCGTTGAGCAGGTAAATGGCGTGAGTATCTTTTTCCGCAAACAGCGCCACCAGCACGTTGAGCGTGGTCACACGCTTCTTGCCGGAAGCCTGGACATGATAAATGGCGCGCTGCAACACGCGTTGGAAGGACAACGTGGGCTGTACCTCCTGCGTGCCTGCCGCGTCCTTGTTCGAATGCAGATTCTGCGAGATGTACTCGCGCAGCGAGCGCTCCAGCCGGTCGAGGTTCGCCCCTCCGGCCGTCAGCACCTCGCTGACATTTGCATCCGACAGAAGCGCCAACAGCAGGTGTTCGACCGTCAGCAGGTCGTGACCTTCGTTGCGGGCATTGAGGAATGCCGCATCGAGCGCTTTCTGGAGTTCGTCGCTAAGCATTGAAATCTCCTAAGCCTTCTCCATCACCGTAAGCAGGGGGTGCTGGTGCTTGCGCGAAAACGCGTTCACCTGCGCCACTTTCGTCTCCGCGATCTCTGCAGGATAGATGCCTGCCACTCCGCGGCCCGACTGATGAACCTGCAGCATGATCTGTACCGCTTTCTCCCTGGGGTGATTGAAGAACGATTCCAGCACCTGCACGACGAATTCCATCGGCGTGTAGTCGTCGTTGATCATGACCACCTTGAACATCGGCGGCAGCTGTAGCCGCGGCTTCGCCTTTTCAACCAAAACGTCAAGCGGCGATTGTCCTTGCGCGTCACTCATTGCCTGTCCGCGTCGGTTGTCCGCATCCGGCGTTGGCGCCGCGAGGCGATTCGGTCTGTCTGATGCCCACACGCCTAGAATAGGCGTCTGGCGTCACGGTTCAAGTCCCCCCTTCAAACAAAAACCCCGGGAAGTCATCCTTCCCGGGGTTCTTATCGGCAACGCGCTGAAAATCTGGCGCCGTTTGCTTGACGCCCGTCAATAAGGCGCCGTGAACGTCAGGATGCGGTGGTTGCCGCTGTCGGTCACGAAAAGCCGTCCGTCGCCGGTGAAGGTGACACCGGTCGGATTGGACAGCGTCCGCCGGGTCGGCGCCTTGTCGGCCTTGTTGTTCTGATCGTCGTCATTCGCCGTGATGTGGTTGAAATTCTCCTGGCCGATCACGGTCGTCGGCGCCTTCGAAACGCCGTTGTTCCCGAAACCGTTGCCGAATATCAGGACGCGGTTGTTGTAAGTGTCGGCAACGGCCACAGTGGTGCCATCGGAGGCGACCGCGTTGGGCGCATCCATCAGCGATTCGCCCGAACCGGCAGTCACTGCGGTGAAGCTGGCCTGTCCGGCGACGCCGGTGGCGGGAATCGAGCTGTAAGTGCCCGCAGCGAAACCGGTGGCGGTCGCACTGGCGGCAATGTAGCTGTTGCTGCTCGGCTGAGTGACGTCGGAGAGATAGTAAAGCACGCGGTTGTTGCCGGTATCGGCGACGATCAGCGTGTAGCCGTCGGTCCACAGATCCTGCGGGTTGTACAAGGTGTCGGAGGCCGCGGGATAGCTCGAAATGCTCTTCGGGCCATTGAGCCCGCCATTGATGCTGGTGTGCGTCAGATCCGGCTTCCAGGTGCTGCTGGTCGTGTCATAAATCCAGGGCTGGCCGATGACCGAATCCGGCGCTGCTCCGCCCTCGGCGGTGGTCACGTCGTTCCATATCAACACCCG
>CAYYDL010000866.1:0-2669 GCA_964470545.1 uncultured Hyphomicrobium sp.
CGGCCATTCGCGCGACGCTCTCCTCAAATGCTGACAAGGCTTCAAAGGGGCCTCGTATGCCCACCCCGGAGATGGCGACCCCGGCAGGATTTGAACCTGCGACCTACGGTTTAGGAAACCGTTGCTCTATCCAGCTGAGCTACGGGGCCCGGCCGACCCTCTGGCTACGTTTGTCCGACCGAATTTCCCGCGTTCCGGGCGGGCAGCAAGAGCTATGCGGTGACCGCCGACAGAGGTCAAGCGCGGCGGCCGGCGAGTCCCGCGGCATGGCGATGCCTTGGTGACGCAAATCTTCTCCTACAAGCGATCGGACTAGAGCATCTTACGTGTTCACGGTCACCAAAGCTACTTTTGGTTGTATTATGCTGGTTTTCGAGATAACTAGTTAACTGCCGCGAGCGGGCGGGCGGCCGAAAGGCTGGAGCGGGGCCTGCGAAGAGGGCCGCTCGCGGCAATTGTTTTTATGTTGTGCCTGCGACTCCCACGGGAGCCGGCCGCCAGGCACTTGTTCAAAACTCTGGTACCCGGTTCTAGGTAACCACGGGGGCCGATCACATCCCCGATTTGAAGCGAACGCGCGCCCTTCAGTCCGCGGCTACCTGCCGCGAGCCAGAAATGGCACAGTGCAATGACGGGCGACAGAGAACCGGCGGTACGCCGTGACGCCTCCTTGCTTTTGAGATACTGAGTAAATCTCGGACGTGGGACTTAGCTGCGCAAATTCGAAAATTGAAGGTGGTGTCGCGTCGAGCGCAACGCCGCCTTGAAATAAGAGTTGTCGGCAGCGCATGAGCTGCAGCGCCGTAAATGCCCCTAAACGGGATCTTTTTATGGTGGCAAGCTGGGCTAAAGCGTGGGGAATATCTCGTGAAAAAGTCTGTGGTTGCGCTGGCGCTGTCGCTTCTATCGCTACCCGCGGGCGCCGCGATGGCACAGAGCCTCCCCGATGACATAAAGCCCATCGGCAGCATGGGTTATCCCTATAATCTCGTCGTGCCGAACTATACAGAGAAGCCCCTTCCCTCGTCGTGGGAGGGTTTCTATTGGAAGCCGACGCTCGGCTATAACAGCATGTCGTTTGGTGGCACCGGCGGCCGGCTCAGGGATGCGGATGGCATTACTCTGGGGGCATCAGGCGGTTACGATTTCCGCTTCGGCAATATTGTGTACGGCCCGACGGCCGATTTGAGCTACGATTTCCTCTATGGAGATAGCTCTCGGATCGGCGGCATATCGGACTACAAGGCTCATACCGATTTTGACGGCTCGGTCGGGGCGCGCGCTGGATTTTTGCTGTTCGATCGCACGTTGATCTACGCCACCGGTGGCTACGCATTCGCCAATTTGGAAGTGCGCAACGGCGGTCTTGGCGCCAGCGACACCAATTTCCTATCGGGCTGGACAGCCGGCGGCGGCATCGAATATCTCTGGAGCGACAGCAACAGCCTGCGCTTTGAATACAAGCGCGTGGAGTTCTCCGGCGACAGCTTCGACTCCTTGCCAGCCGGGCATGATGAGGTTGAAGCCACGATGGACAAGTTCAGCTTCGGCTTCGTCCATCGCTTCTGACGACCCCACGCAGAAGCGTTTATTTCGATATTTCTCCTCTTGGCGAATGCCAGCGCGCATGGTCTCTCTGTGCAATGGCGGGACCGCGATGGACATTGCTGTTATGGCTTGCGGGGGTATGCGCTCCCGCGTGGGCTATGGCTGATCCCGAAGCGGCACCTTCCAAACCTTGCACGCTCGAGCCTGGCCCGCTCAGAACCGTCACGCGTGTTGTCGATGGCGAGACGCTCGTCCTGGACGACGGCAAGGTCGTCCGCCTGATCGGCGCGCTATCCCCGCGCGCCCGCGACGCTGATGCAACCGCTGGTGCGTGGCCGCCTGAACGCGAGACCATCACGGCCCTGTCCGACCTCGTCCTTGCAAAAAGGGTCAAGCTCGCCTTCTCTGGTCGACGCTCTGACCGTTACGGGAGACAATTGGCGCAAGTTTTCCTGGAAGATCGCGGTCAGGAAGAGTGGGTGCAAGGCGCTCTTCTCAGAGGCGGTTATGCGCGTGCCTATGGCTTGCCCGAGAACTTTGCTTGCGCGCGTGAGCTGATGGCGAACGAAGCGGAAGCAAGACGCAATCGACTTGGGCTTTGGAACAACGGCGTTTATCGCCTGCTGCCCGCGGAGCACCCAGGCGAGATCATGAAGCGGCGCGGCAAGTACGAACGCGTAACCGGCACAATCGCGTCGGTCGGGCGAACGAAGAGTGCGACCTATCTTAATTTCAGCAATGACTGGCGAACGGATTTCACGGCGCGGATCGACAAGAAAGTTCTGGCAGCGAACCCCGACTTCGATCGATCGCTCGATGGGCTCGTGAACAAGGCTGTCGTCATTCGTGGCTGGATCGAACGTCGAAACGGTCCACTGATCGACATTGCGGATCCGTCGCAAGTTGCACTTCCCGACGACGCAACGTCGACGACGGCCCCACAAGAGTTGCGCCCGGCTCCGCCGGAAGGTGCGGAACCGAGCGCGGTAAATTTCAAGTCTCTATAAGACTCGCAGACCGAAGCTACGCAGCTTCTTCGACAGATGATGATTCACTTTCTGCGAGGCGGCGGCCCTTGGCACTCTTCGAAAGAATTTCGGTGATCCGCTGAACGGCGCCAC
>CAYYDL010000867.1:0-8111 GCA_964470545.1 uncultured Hyphomicrobium sp.
AAATGGCGAAGCGCTTCGGCTGGTCTCTGTTGACCCACCACACCGATCGTCCCGCCTCCGAGCCGCTGCTATCGCTGCTGATGCGCCTCAACGGCTCGGCACAGGGCTATCGCTGGATCGCGTCGAGTTCTGACTCCGTCACGACCGACGGCAAGGAGCGCACGCGATGAGCTTCGGTCCGCTGGCGTTCCTCAATCCCTGGCTTCTCGCCGGCTTGCTCACGCTGCCGCTGATCTATTGGCTGCTGCGCGCCGTTCCACCGCGTCCGACGCAGATCGAATTCCCCCCGACGCGCATTCTCGTTGGCATCGAAAGCGACGAGAAGACCGCAGAGAAAACGCCGTGGTGGCTGACGCTTCTGCGCCTCATCGCGGCAACGCTCGTCATTCTCGCGCTCGCCGACCCGATCCTCAATGCCTCGAAGAACAACGGGCTCACCGGCACTGGTCCCGTCGTGATCTTCGTCGACAACGGCTGGGCAGCCGCCTCACGTTGGGCCGAACGTTCGAACATGATCGGCCGCATCATCAGTGAAGCTGAAGGCGGCGGGCGCCCTGTCGTCATCGTGCCGACAGCGGCGCCGAGCAAGCTGCCGACCGTGAAGATCGAGCCTCCCGGCGAAGCGCGCTCGACCGCAGCGGCGCTCACACCGCAACCGTTCGAGCCGGACCGCGAAGCGGCCTTCACGGCGCTTCAAAACGGCCTGTCGGAAGCCGGTGTAAAGAACCCTTCGGTCGTCTGGATTCACGACGGCATCGACCACAAAGGCAAGGCTGCCGACGTTGCAGCGAAGCTGCAGAACCTCGCAGGCAGCGGCACGCTGTCGGTGATCGACGAAACGCACGGCCACGAAGCGTTGGGCCTCGTCGCGGATCTCGCCGAACGCGGCAAGCTCGAAGCAACGGTGCTGTCGACCGGCGGACCGGCGCGCGAGGGTATGGTCAATGCCTATTCAGGACGCGGCGAGCGTCTCGGCGAAGCGCACTTCAAGCTGGCACCGGGCGCAACGTCGACGAAAGCGGTCTTCGAGATGCCGCTCGAATTGCGCAATCAGGTCGCCCGCATCGAGATTGCAGGCGAGCGGTCGGCGGGCGCCGTCAGCCTCATCGATGCGATGACGCAATGGCATCGCGTCGGCCTGCTGTCGGGTGAAAGCCGCGAAGAGGCCCAGCCTCTCCTGGCGCCGCTCTACTACATCGAAAAAGCGCTGAAGCCTTACGCCGACGTCGTCGCCGCGAAAAATTCCAACCTCGTCGAAGGTCTCGATTCCGTTCTGAGGCAGAACATCTCCGTTCTGATGCTCGCCGACATCGGGACGCTCAGCGGCGAAGCCGCGAGAAAGGTCGATGAATTCGTCAAGCACGGCGGTCTGCTCGTCCGCTTTGCCGGACCGCGCCTCGAAAAGGCCGGCGATGATCTCCTGCCTGTCGCCCTGCGGAGTGGTGGCCGTTCCCTCGGCGGGGCGCTTTCCTGGTCGTCGCCGCAAGCGCTCGCGCCCTTCGATGAAAGCAGTCCCTTCGCCGGACTGACCGTGCCGAAGGACGTCACCGTCACGCGGCAGGTGCTGGCGGATCCCGCGGAACTGACACCCGACGTTGAGATCTGGGCGCGCCTTCAGGACGGCACGCCGCTGGTGACCGCCGCGAAGCACGGAAACGGCCGCCTCGTTCTCTTCCACGTGACCGCGAACTCGGACTGGTCGAACCTTCCGATGTCGGGGCTCTTCGTCGAGATGCTGCGCCGCCTTTCGACCATGGGTGCGGTCGGCGCCGCCGCTTCGATCGAAGGACAGTCCGACGCCAACGCCACCGATACGTCGGCGAAAGCCAACACATCCGGATCAAGCGTGCTCGCGCCTCTCAAGACGCTCGACGGCATCGGCGCGCTCGTCTCTCCGCCGCCGACTGCCGAACCGTTGAAGACGTCGGAAATCGAAACGACTCGGCCGAGTTTCGAGCACCCGCCGGGCTACTACGGACAGGCGGCGACTCCGCGCGCGCTCAACGTGCTGACGCCGAAGAGCGTGCTCGTCCCCTTCCCGGGGATGCCATCGGGCGTTACGCGGTTGAGCTATGAGAACGCCGCGAGCACGTCGCTGAAGCCCGCGATGCTGGCGCTGGCGCTCGGTCTTCTCTTCCTCGATATCATCGCCGTCATGATCCTGCAGGCGGGCGGAATTCGCGGCCTCTTCACGCGCCGTTCAGGCTCGCGCACGCGAACAGCAAGCGCTGCGGTGATCGTCCTCGGCGTTTTGGCATTGGCTGCCGGCGTGAAGGACGCCAAAGCCCAGGACCTGCCGCCAGAGTTCCGCGACGCCATTCCACAACTCGACAATTTCGCGCCGATAAACCCGGATCAATCGGGCCCGACCATTGTCCGTCCGCCCGCATCGCCCGCGGACAACGCTGCGATCGATGCGACGAGTAAAGTGACGCTTGCCTACGTCCTGAGCGGCGATCGCGAGACCGACGAGACGAGCCGCGCCGGACTGCGCGGTCTCGGTCGCGTCCTGCAGACACGCACGGCGGTCGAACCGGGCGAACCGGCCGCCGTTGATATCTCGAAAGACGAGATCGCCTTCTATCCGGTGCTTTATTGGCCCGTTCTGAAATCCGCCGAGGCGCTTCCCGACGCAACGATCGCCAAGATCGACGCCTACATGAAGGAAGGCGGCCTCATCATTTTCGATACGCGCGACTATGGCCAAGGCGGCGCCGATCTTCTGCCGCTTGCCGGAAGCGGCGGCACAGCCCTGCAGCGGCTTTTGAGCAAGCTCGATGTCCCGCCGCTCGAGCCGGTCCCGGAAAATCACGTCGTAACGAAATCGTTTTACCTGCTCCGCTCGTTCCCCGGTCGCTGGGACGGCGGCCAGCTCTGGGTCGAAGCGACACCGAAGGATGAAAACGACGCGCACAAGGCCCGCGTCTCGGACGGTGTGACATCGATCATGATCACGTCGAACGATCTGGCGGCCGCCTGGGCGCTCGATGATCGCGGCCGCCCGCTCTATCCCGTGGTGCCCGGCGGCGAGATGCAGCGCGAAATGGCATTCCGCGGCGGCGTCAACATCGTCATGCACGCCCTGACCGGCAACTACAAAGCCGATCAGGTTCACGTCCCCGCCCTCCTCGAGAGGCTGGGTCAGTAGAGGTCTGAATTTTGAACTGGTCGATCACGTTCGCACCCCTCCTTCCGCTGCCGGTCCTGATCGGACTGACGGTGCTGGCGGTCGTGCTCGTTCTCGTGCTGCTGATCCGTCGCTCGCGCGGTGGGCTCCTGCGCGCTGCGGCGCTTGCCGCCCTGATCGCCGCGCTCTTCAATCCGATCCTGAAGCAGGAGCAGCGTGAGAGCCTTGCCAACGTCGCGATCGTCGTCCTCGACGAAAGCCCGAGCCAGAAGCTCGCCGACCGCACGAAGCAGATGGAGGCGATCCGCACCGACCTCGAAGCGAAGTTCGCGAAAATCCCGAACCTCGACATCAAATGGGTGACGGGCGGCGTTCCGTCTGAATCGGCAGCGCCGGGAACGAACCTCTTTACGGATCTGAATTCCGCATTGAACGACACCGCACCGGACCGGATCGCCGGCGTCATCTTCGTGACCGACGGACAAGTCCACGACGTTCCGAAATCCGCCGCGGCGCTCGGCTTCGAAGCGCCGGTTCATACGCTACTGACGGGCAAGCCGGGCGAATTCGATCGCCGCATCGAAGTGATCGAAGCGCCGCGCTACGGCCTCGTCGGCCAGTCGCGTGAGATCGAGCTGGCCGTCCGAGAAACGGGCAGCGCGCCGTCTGCGAATTCCGGTGCCGCGACGCTCAAGGTTCGCCGCGAAGGCCAACCCGACGAGACGATCCGAACCGAGGTCAATCGCAACGTCAAGATCGACATGCCGATCCCGCATACCGGCACGAACATCGTCGAGATCGAGCTACAGCCCGTCGCGGGCGAACTGACAACCGCCAACAATCGCGCCGTCGTCGCGGCCGAAGGCGTACGTGAAAATCTGCGCGTGCTTCTGGTTTCCGGCGAGCCGCATCCGGGCGAGCGCACATGGCGCAATCTTTTAAAGTCCGACGCGGCCGTCGATCTCGTGCATTTCACGATTTTGCGCCCGCCCGAGAAGCAGGACGGCACGCCGATCAATCAGCTCTCGCTGATCGCGTTCCCAACCCGCGAACTGTTCTCCGAAAAAATCAACGAGTTCGACCTGATCATCTTCGACAGGTACGAGCATCGCGGAATTTTGCAGCTTCTCTACTACGACAACATCGCCCGCTACGTGAACGAGCACGGCGGCGCGCTGCTCGTATCCGCTGGCGACGACTACGCGAGCCCCTACAGCATTTATAATACGCCGCTGTCACCCGTGCTTCCCGCCGCGCCGACCGGCCGCGTTCTTGAAATGCCGTTCAAGGCGAAGGTGACGCCGGAGGGCCAGAAGCATCCGGTAACGCGCGATCTCCCCGGTTGGAATGGCGGTCAGGTCGCTGACAATTCGCCCCAGCCGTCGTGGGGCAAATGGTTCCGGCAGGCCGAGGTGACGCCTCTGCGCGGCCGCGTCGTCATGAGCGGTGCCGAGGACAAGCCGCTGCTTATTCTCGATCGCAAAGGCAAAGGTCGCGTTGCGCTCCTGACGTCGGATCAGGCTTGGCTCTGGGCGCGCGGCTACGACGGCGGCGGCCCGCATACCGATCTGCTGCGCCGCTTGTCCCATTGGCTCATGAAGGAGCCGGACCTCGAGGAAGAACGTCTCATCGCGACCGCCAAGGGCATGAAGCTGACGATCGAGCGCCGCTCGATGGAAGACAAGGTCGGCCCCGTGAAGGTCATGGGCCCGGGCGGCGATACGTCGACCGTCACGCTCGATTCCGTACCGGTCGAGCCCGGCGTCTGGCGCTCGGCGATCGATGTGAAACTGCCAGGCCTCTACAAAGTCGAGACCGATGGTCCGAACGGGCCACTCACTGCAGTCGCAAATGCCGGCGTCGAAGATCCGCGCGAAATGAGCGAAGTGACCGCAACCGACCAGAAGATGAAGCCGATTGCCGACGCGACGGGCGGCGGCGTGTTTTGGACCAAGCCAACTGGCCTCCTCGCGTCCGCAACCAATATCGAAGTGCCGCGTATTTCAATGATGTCAGCGGCCAAAGTGATGGCGGGCTCGGATTGGCTCGGTCTCAAGGACCGACAGGCGTTTCTGACTCGCGGCGTCAAACTGACACCGATGTTCACGGGCTTTGCGGCGCTCTCGGCTCTGCTGGCGCTCATCGCTCTGGCCTGGTGGCGCGAGGGCAGATAATGAGAGGGCACGACACGTTATGGCAAGGGCTGCGCAGAACCGCCCCATCGGCGTCATAGGGAACGACGAATTCGGACCGGCGATCGCCGAACGCATTGCCGCCTGCCGTGTACCCGTGCTTTACGCGGCGCTTCCCGGATCGCCTCCTGCGATCTACGGGGAACATCTGCAGCCGGTAACGTCCGCCGCAAACGACATGTCTCAATGCCCCGTCACGCTCGTGGCTGTCGAAGACACTGACGCGTTTCACACGCTGCTGACAAGCCAGACAGCCGCGGCATTCGATTTCGCGCCGTTGTCGGGGTCCGTCCTCGTAGATCTCGGCGCCCGCACGCCGCGCGAACTCGATGCGCTTCTCGGACTTCTTGAACCGCGCGGTGTTTCGCTGACGGACGCCGCATTGATCGGAGGACCCGAGGCGGCCGCCGAAGGTCGCTCGAAGGTGCTTCTCGGCGGCGCAGAGGCCGCTGTCGTCATCGCCGAAAGCGTCGTCTCGCTTCTCGGTCAAGTCGAGCGCACCGGCCCCCTCGGCAGCGCACACGCCGCCGCCGCGCTGATGGGATACGTCGAAGCGGCGCATGCGGTCGCGCGCGAAGAAGCGATGGCGCTCGGCGCCGCTTGCGGACTGACACCGGAAATGGTCACACGCGTCCTGACGGAGAGAGCCGGCCCGCACGGGTTGAACGTCGTGCAGCTGGCACGGCGCGCGGATCTCGCCCGCCGGATTGCCCGAGACAGAAACGGCACTGCGGATGTCATTGATCTCGCGACGGCAAAACAGGAACGCTCCAAACGCGAAAACCGTTGATGACCTCCCGCCCCTGCCAGGAGCCAATCGAGCGAGTGCCCCGACTCGCGTAAGCATCGAGTGCCTTTTCCACAGGACCAGGGGCTTTCGATGTCGGCTCTGTTTCGAATTGTGTATGCCACGCATGCCAACGGCACGCATCATAAGCTAGCACTCGATGCGCTCGAAGCGATGACGCGCCCCGACAGCGCCGACTGGTCGCGCGTCTTTTTGAAATACGTCGAGCGTTATCTCGAAGGCTCCAAGGCGCCCGACGTGACCTTCAAGGATTTCAAAAACCATGTCCTTCATGTCTCGGAGAACTATTGGGGCGGCGCGCCGGAGAAGGCGCAGGAATGGTATGACCGCACCGTCTTCGAACTCAAATCCCGGAACTGGCAGGAAGCCGTCTTCGCCGCCGGCGTCCTGAGCCACTATTTCACCGATCCCGTCATGCCGTTTCATACCGGCCAGACGGAAGCCGAGAACGCCATCCACCGCGCCACGGAGTGGAGCATCAGCCGTTCCTACAATGCGCTGCGTGCCCTTGGCGAAAAGCGCTTCGGCAAGCTCAGCGTCACGGTGCCTTCCGGCCCGAAATGGCTTTCGGAATTCGTCTGCGACGGCGCCGAATTCTCGCATCGCTACTATGAAAAGCTCATCGCACATTACGACATCCACAAAGGCGCGAGCCGTCCCGAGGAAGGCCTCGACGACATCGCTAAAGGCGTCGTTGCAGAGCTGCTGATCTACGCGTCGAAAAGCTTCGGCAAAGTCCTCGACCGGGCCGTCTCAGATGCGGGCGTCTCGGCCCCGGAGGTCACGCTCACCGCCGAAACGTTCCTTGCGATGACGCAGATCCCGCGCAAGTTCATCGAGAAGCGCCTGACGAACGAAGAAGACCGTAAGCTCGTCGCCGCAATCTACGATGAATTGAAAACCACCGGCCGCGTCGAACGTTCGCTTTCGGACGACGACAAGACCATCCGCGATCTTCACGCCGCCGAGGTCCTGGCGCCGAAGCTCGCCGAGCGGGAAGCCGCGCGCGCCGCGCGCATTGACGGCGTCGACAATACGCCCCTCGAACTTGCAGTCGCCAAATCGGCAGTCGCACGAACGGCGATCTCCGAACCACCGCCTGCAATTCCACCTTCCAAGACGCCGCCGCCGATGCCCCGGCCCGCGCCGAGCATCGCGGCCCGTATGGAGCCGATCCATATTTCGAAGCTTCATCCCATTGCGCCCAGTCAGAGGACCGAAGGCCGGTCCGAGGCCCGCGTCCATCTCTCCGAGAGCGACGACCTCGAGACCGCGCCGTCGATAGGACCGAAGACAGCCTACCGCTTCTCCGAGATCGGCATTCATACGGTTGCCGATTTTCTGAATCACGATCCGGAACTGCTCGCGGAGAAGTTGGACGACGCACATCTCGATGCCGAGACGCTGCTCGAATGGCAGGATCAGGCGAAGCTCGTGATGGCCGTGCCGGGCCTGCGCGGCACGCACGCACAATTGCTGGTCGGCGCGGGCTACAAAACGGCGCAAGCTGTCGCTGACGCCGATCCGTTGACGCTGTCCGCAAATGTCCTGAAATTCGCGACGACCTCCGCAGGAAAGCGCGTGCTGCGCGAAGGCCGCCCGCCCGACATCGAGAAAATCAAAAGCTGGGTCGAATTCGCCAAGCAGGCCGCGGCAGCCTGATTTTCATCATCCTCGAACCGACTGAGCCTTAGCGATGGCGTTCGGGGATCCAGCGCAAGACCCCGATCGCAAAATTTGCGTCTGACGACGAGCTTTGCACTGGATCCCGGCCCTCGACGCGGCTCGGCCGAAGATGACGGGAACGCTTGCCAACGCCGGCTATCCGCGCGACTATGTGCGCGTTTTCCGAGGGGCGCCGGTTGTCCGGCTGAGTTCGCGTAAGGAGCGCGAGCACCCTTCGAACCTGATCCGGGTCATGCCGGCGAAGGGACGGAGCATTCAGCGGCAGATGCCGCATTCCGCACCTTTCCGGTCAACGCAG
>CAYYDL010000868.1:0-5431 GCA_964470545.1 uncultured Hyphomicrobium sp.
GTCTCGTGCTTCGACTTTCTGAAATGCTGAAGAAATACGATCCAGATGTATTGAAGCAGGCAGTGCATACGGTGACGCTTTTTGGTTGGATGGCGTTCCAACCGGACGATGCGCCTTCTGAAGAATTTGTGACCAAGTTTAACCCTTGGGAGCACCTGCTTTCGAAGAAGGATGAGGCGACGCCGCAACAAAAGAGTTGGCGTGCGCTCATCCAAAGCTATGGATTTACCGAAACGGACGAATTCGACGCAGCGATTCACGCTGGCGTCAAGAAGGGTTTCTTCGATCCGGGGCTTATAAATAAAAAGGCTGCCGAGCTACAGAAGAAGATTCTTTTCCAGAGGCAGGACCGTTCGTTCAGCGCAGCTTGGGAGCTCTATCATTACAGCTTCAATAAGACTGCGGATGAGGTGCTAGATGCCATGGACAAGGCTTTTGTCGCCGGCGTGAAAACTGTGTCCCCGATAAATCTTAGCGGAGTGGTGACTCTCTTTAAAGAATTAGGCCGCCCCCAACGGGCTAAAGAGCTTGTGGACTACTACATCAAAAAGCGTGGCACCGAAGACCAGAAATTCTTCGATCTGTCAGATTCCATGTTCGGCTCAGATGTGAAGGATCCTGATGTGCGCCGCGTTTTTGCGGAAAAGTTGGAGTCTGTAACCGTCCAAAGGGATCCAAAGGAGCTGCTCCTCAGTATCGCCAGGAATAGGGGTTGGAACCCGGAAGATGTCGAATTCCTTGCGACTCTGGATGTGGAGAACTATCTCACCCTGTTCAAGAATACTGAGGGACCGGACTTGGCCGTTATCATCAAGACGGCACTTGAATTCGGCACATTCGGTAGTCCAACCGAAGACATGAAAAAAGTGGCCGAAAACGCGACCGAGGCCCTTAGGCGTATCGGCGCTGAGTCAGAGATAAACGCTCGACGCGTCGGAAAGTATGGTATCTCTGTATCGGAGAGGCCCACGCGGGACGAAACGAGCAAAGACTAAGAAGTCTACACCGTCCTCAAAATCCCCACGTCCCTCGTCGGCATCCGCTCCGGACATGGGCGATATTCAACAGCCGATGGCATAGGGGCGGCCGACGACACCTGACGGACCGAAATCCCTACGCCGAAGGGAAGAAATTGTCCGTCCGTATCCCTCGCACAACACGGCGTTCCAATCGTCTTGCAAAGCAAGGACTGCCGCGTTCTTCTGAATGTCATGCGACGGCTGGCGGGGGAACGCGCACAATGGCTGGCGCGGAACATCGTTCCGCACGAGGCGACGATTCGCGCGTGGCTCAGGACGCGTGCCGCAGGACTCGACGTCGACGACATCATTCAGGAAATGTACGCCAGGATCGCATCGATAGTTTCGACGGACGACATCCGCGATCCGCGCCAATATGCCATGCAGACGGCATTTTCGATCCTGGCCAACCAGTTCCGCCGCGCCCGCATCGTTCCCATCGCCGCGGTGGCCGATCTCGATGAGCTGGGCGCCACGGCGCCGGAGGCTTCTGCCCATACGGCGCTGGAATTCCGCGAGGAGTTGCGGGAGCTCGAACTCACCCTGGCGGAACTGCCCGAGCGCTGCCGGCGAGCGTTTCTGTTGAGACGCGTCGAAGGTCTGTCGCAGAGGGAGGTCGCGGCTCGCCTTTCCATCAGTGAAAAGACGGTCGAAAAATATATGGCGCAGGCCGTACGGCTTCTGATCGCCGTCTATGGCCGAGGAGGGAAAGCGGGCGCGAAAGTGTCTAAATCCATGAGGAATACACGGATTGGCCGGCAATGAGCGAAAAGCCCGCGGCCGAAGACATCTACGATCAGGCGGCGCTGTGGGCGGCAAGGGCCGACGCGGGTTCGCTGACGCCTGCCGAGGAGCTTGCGCTGGACGCCTGGTTGGACGCCGATGTTCGGCATTTTGGCGCCTTCGCGCAGGCAACAGCGCTTCTTCAGCCGCTGCCGGGCGCCGCGAAAGCATCCGTGCGTCCGATCCTCTCGCGTCGGCGCCTCGTCATCGGCGGCTCCATCGCAGCGACCGCAGCGCTCGCCGCAGGGCCGCTGGTGTTCTCGGTTTTTCGCGGCCGGCGCTACGCCACGGAAATCGGCGAGATGCGCGTCATCTCGCTCAGCGACGGCTCGGTCGTCAGCCTGAACACCAATTCCGAAATTCTCGTGGACTATACCCCGTCGCGGCGTGCCATCGAGCTCATAAGCGGCGAGGCCTTGTTCGATGTGGCGAAAAGCAGGGCACGGCCTTTCATTGTCCGTGCCAGCAACACGCAGGTCCGTGCCGTGGGCACGAGCTTTTCGGTGTGCATGCTGCCTTCCGAGCCTGTTCAGGTCCTGGTGCGGGAAGGCGTCGTCGAGGTGACGCGGCCGGACGTGCCCGTCGCGCCGGCCGTGCGTCTTGTGGCAAACACAAAAGCTGTCGCGCCGAAAGCCGCACCTATCGTGACCAAGCCGGTGACGGTGGAGGAGGTGGCGCGCGCGCTCGCCTGGCGCGAGGGGCGCATCGCCTTTCATGGTGAGACCCTCGCCGAAGCAGCGGCGGAGTTTGCCCGTTATAGCGACACACGTATTCGTATCGACGATCCCGCTATTGCACGCGAAAAGGTCACGGGACTTTTCGTTTCGGCCGATCCGGTCGGCTTCGCAAAGGCTGTTGCCCTGTCGTTCGATCTTCGCGCGGAGATCGGCGACCGGGAGGTGCGCATCACGCGCTGAGATTTTTGCATTGTCCGTAGGGAAGCAAAGCGGCTTCTGTGTCTCTTCCTGTGACGGTTCCACGATGGGATACGGGCAAGAGGGGGCAATTCAATGAAGTTTCGCAAAGCGCTGTTGCGCACGGGTGTCGCTGCGACGTGCCTGATGTGGGCAGCGGCGGCGTTGGCGCAGACACGCACATTCGACGTGCCATCGGATGTCGCTACCAACTCCATTCCAGAATTCGCGCGGCAGGCAGGCATACAGATCGTGGCGCCCGCCGATCGCCTTGAAGGCGTGCGGACGCCCGCGATCAAGGGCACGCTCGACGTCCATGCCGCGCTCGCCGAACTTCTGAAGGGCACCGACGTGCAGATCGCGTCCGATGACGGCCAGGTCATCACCCTGAAGGCTCCGCCAAAAAAAACATCGGCGGCGCAAGATGATCCGGCGGATCCGCCCGCGGACAGCCAGCCGGATGGGATCGAGACCGTAATGGTGACGGCCGAAAAGCGGGCGGAATCGCTGCTCAATGTGCCGATGTCGATGAGCGCTTTGAGCGGCGAGACGCTGGCGCGCTCTCAGTCGTACCGGTTCGAAGATTATGTCGGCAAAGTCCCAGGCCTCACGCTTTTGGACAATGGCAACAACGGAAGCGAACTCGTCATTCGCGGCGTGTCGGCAGGGGCGCTGCCGATCAACAGTCCGGTCGCCACTTACATCGACGAAACACCTTACACCACGGCCGGCGCGTTCGGCGGATCCTACTTCATTGCGCCGAATCTCGACACGTTCGACATGCAGCGGATCGAGGTGCTTCGCGGACCGCAAGGAACGTTATACGGCGCGAATGCGCTCGCCGGCCTGCTCAAATATGTGACGAACGCGCCGGACCCCTCCGGCTTTGCAGCCCAGGTGGAGGCCGGGGGCAGTTCCATGTCCAATGGCGGCCAAGGTTTCGACCTGCACGGCATGATCAACGTACCCTTGGCCGAAAACGCCGCCCTGCGTGTCGTGGGATACGACAACTACTATCCCGGGTTTATCGATGATCCGTCGCGCGGCCTCAAAAATATCAACGGCTCGCATTTCGCGGGCGGGCGCGCCTCGCTGCTCTATGATCCATCGGCCAATTTTTCGGTGCGCTTGACCGCCATCTACCAGGACAAGTCCTGGAGCGACTTCAACAACATCGATGCGGAGCCCGGCACGCTGAGGTCCGCCTTTGGCGGGCTCTCGCAGGAGAACCTGATCAGCCAGCCCGGCCGCACGACGACGGAACTCTACAATCTCACCGCAACGTGGGATCTGGATTTCGGCAAGCTGCTATCGTCGACAAGTTACTTCCGCGCCAACGATCACTTCCTGCAGGATGCCACCAAGTCCCTTGGCGGCTTGCTCTCCTCGATATTGGGCGCTTCTTACGGAATAGGGGACATCACGGACATAAACGTGAAGTCCGAAACGCAGGAACTTCGACTGTCATCGAAGGACGATGCGCCGCTTCGCTGGCAGGTCGGCGCGTTCTATGCACACAGGGAGTCGGTTCTGGACGAGCCGTTGTATCCCATCGACATTGCGACGCGAACGCTGTTGACGAATTTCCCCACCAATGTCGGTGCGTTCCTGGAAAATGGCCGGTATGACGAATGGGCGGTGTTCGCCAACGCGGATTATTTCCTCGCGCCGGCGCTGGATGTCAGTGTGGGCGGCCGCTACGACAGCAACGACCAGAAATACTATCAGGACTTCAGCGGCATCTTCGGTGGTGGTCTGGCCTTCGGAAATCCGTCGTCGGAAGACGTTTTTACCTATTCCGCCGATCTCCGCTGGCACATCACACCGTCACAGATGCTGTATGCGCGGGTGGCATCCGGCTTTGTGCCGGGTGGACCGAGCGATGCAACCGCATTGTCGAACTTGCCGCACTCGTATTCGTCCTCAACCACCGTCAACTATGAAGCCGGATTGAAGGGCAGTTATTTTGACGATCATCTCACGCTCGAAGTTTCGGTGTTCGATATCGAATGGAAGAGCATTCAGCTGAACGCGATCATCAACAGCTTCGGCACGGTTACCAATGGCGGCAATGCCCGCAGCACGGGTGCGGAATGGAACCTCGCCTATGTGCCGGTCGCCGGCCTGACGTTGGATTTCAACGGTGCCTATACCGACGCCTATCTGACCACCGATGCGCCGGCAAGCGTGGGGGCGCATGCCGGCGATCGTCTGCCAGGAACGCCGATGTGGGAGACCTCGCTCAGCGCCGACTACGAACATACATTGTTCGCCGATTACGCGGGATTCGTCGGCTTCAATTGGCGGTTTGCCGGGAGCCGCTATGCCGAATTCGAGCCGGCCGGTCCGCGCCAGGAATTGCCATCGTATAATATCGTCGATGCGCGCGTTGGCGTAGATTGGAACCGCTGGTCGCTAGCGTTCTATTGCAAGAATATCGGCAACGCACGGGCCATCAACTATACGCAGGACGAGACTCTGGCGACGAGCAACGGCTTGCAGTCGGCGGCCGTCTATCCGCCGCGGACCTTGGGCGTCGAATTGACGGCGAAGTTCTGACGGAGCCAGCATGGAGATGCCCAAGCCCGCAGGCCTCACAGCGTTGCTTGCTCTGTTACTGGTTGCGCTCGTGCAGGCCCCCGCGAACGCAGCTCGGCCGCTTTCTGCCGCCGCCGCTGCGCACCATCCTGCGGACGTCGCCATCGCCGACTCGCG
>CAYYDL010000869.1:0-2228 GCA_964470545.1 uncultured Hyphomicrobium sp.
CCACGGCGACTCGTCCGGAGGACTTGCCGAGGATCGCCGCCGCCATCCGCCGCGCAGCGCGGCTTGTACCGGGCGCAAGCTGCCTCACCCAGGCTCTCGCCGGCCAGTTCATGCTGGCGAGGTCCGGGCACCGTTCGCAGATACGCATTGGCGTCGCGCGTGACAGGAATGGGGAGTTCCTCGCGCATGCCTGGCTGATCAGCGGCGACCGCATCTTGATCGGGGGATCGGCCCGGGATGTCGGCCGCTTTACGTCTCTCGTCGATCTGGAGGCGGGACCGCGGTGAGCGGGATCGCCGGTGTTCTCCATTTGGATGGGAAGCCGGCCGATGCCGCGGAGCTGCAACGGATGCTGGCGGCCATTGCCCATCGCGGCCCGGACGGCAGCGCGGTCTGGCGTTCGCGCAATGCCGGTCTTGCGCACGCGACGCTAAGGGCCTTGCCCGAAGCATCCGGCGAGCAGATGCCCCTCATTCGCGATGAACTCGCGATAACGGCTGATGTCCGTCTCGACAATCGGGACGAGCTTCTCGAAGCGCTCAGGCCCGTCGGAAGAACGGTTTCTGACGCGGAACTGATACTTCTTGCCTACCGTGCCTGGAACGAGGACTGCGCGACGCGACTCCTCGGCGATTTCGCATTTGCTTTATGGGACGACCGGCGGAGCGTTTTGTTCTGCGCGCGCGATCACTTCGGTACCAAGCCGTTCTACTATCACGCGGCCGGTGGACGTTTTGCGTTTGCGTCCGAGATCAAGGGCCTGTTCGCGCTGCCTGATATGCCAAGGCGCGTAAACGACAGGGCCGTCGCGGACTATCTGGTCAGTATCGTTCCCGATACGCAGACCACGCTCTACACCGGCATCTCTCGCCTTCCGCCGCACCATTGCCTCACGGTGGGCCGGGAAGATATCCGGGTCCGCTCTTATTGGGAGCTCCGGCCAGCGCGCATTGACGGCATCGACGCTCCAGAAAGGTTCCGGGAGCTGTTCACCGCCTCCGTGCGTAACCGGATGCGTAGCGCTGGTCCGGTGGGCGCGATGCTTAGTGGCGGGCTCGATTCCTCCGCCATCGCCTGCGTCGCAGGGCCGATTATCGGTCGACGATCGAAGCAACGACTGCCGACCTTTTCACTGGTGTTCGACAATTCGCCGGTGCGCAGCGAACGGCCGTTCATTGATGCGGTTCTTGCGCAGGGCTGGTTCGACCCGGTGTTCATCGAGTCTGACGGCTATGCGCCCTTCGACGGATTCGAACGGATTCTTGCTGAGCAGGAAGGCGTCTTCCTCGCTCCCGGTCTTGCCGGAACTCGCCGGCTTTATCGCGCAGCTGCGGCGAAGGGCGTCAACGTGCTCTTGAACGGCCATGGCGGCGACGAGGTGGTATCCCACGGCTATGGACGCCTGCACGAGCTCGCCCGTGGCAATCACTGGCTGGGCCTTTGGCGGCAGGCCCGAGGCCTTGCCGCCCTTTATGATGAAACGACGTGGGGAATCTTTGCGGCCTACGTCAACCGCTATGGTCCCGGCCGGCAGATTCGGTCGCGTGCACGTGCTGTCGCAAGACGCGCGCTCGGACATTTGCGGGGGGCAGGGCGCCAGGTGTTGGCCGGGCCGGCGTGGCGCCGCTTTGTGAATCCAAGCCTGATCGAGAGAACTGACCTCGCTGATCGCTGGACGGACCATCAGCGGAGCTGGACCGCCGCTATGCTCGAGGAGCGTACGCGCCAGGCATGGACCCTTTCTTCCGGCCTGCAAGCACACGCCTTCGAGGTGCTTGATCGTGCCGCCGCTGCGGCTGGCGTCGAGCCCCGCTATCCTTTCTGGGACAAGCGCCTCGTAGAGTTCTGCCTTGCGTTGCCCGGTGAAGAGAAGCTGGACGATGGATGGCCGCGTCTCGTGCTTCGACGGGCGATGGAGGGGATCCTTCCGGCTGAAGTGCAATGGCGCCGTGACAAGCTGGATTTCGTTCCGCATATCGTCCGGGGCATGCTCGCGCACCACAGGGACCTGATCGAGGAAGTCCTCATTCGCGACATGGACGGCGTCGGAGCATATGCCGATCTTCCGGCGGTCGCCGAAGCGTACGGACGGATCGTGGAAAACTCGGTGAGGGCGGCCGGCAGCGACGTTCAGGCCGTCTGGCGCACGGTTGCGCTCTCCCTCTGGCTCCATCAGCTCGGTCGGCCGACCGAGGCAACCGTGGCAGCTGCGTGAGTGGGTCGACGTT
>CAYYDL010000870.1:0-1976 GCA_964470545.1 uncultured Hyphomicrobium sp.
CGATCGCGGCCTTGGCGCCGTCGCAAGTTACGTCCTGCCTATTCAGGCTTGGCAGACGGCTGATCGCGGTCGCCGATGGGTTACGGAACGTTGGGCCCTCCGCCGCGAGCATCTTTTCCTCGTGCCCGGCGATTCTCCGGCCGGTTTCCGTCTGCCGCTGCAGTCCTTCCCCGTGCTCGCCGCACTCGATCAGCCTCACGTCATTCCGCGCGACCCGATGGGAGCCTCTCAGCCGCTACCTGAGCGATCGGTTCTTTTGCAACAGCGGCGCGTCGTGACGCTGGAAGCTGCAAAGCCCAACACCCCGATTGAGATCACACCCGAGATCGCAGGATCCGTGCGGACGGCGCTGACGGTCGAGCCACGGGCAAACGCCGTTTGTGTGTTCATGCCGCCGCTGACAGACGCTGAGGATTACGCGGCGCTGATTGCCGCCGTCGAAGAAGCGGCGAAAGAGACCGGTATCCCCGTCCAGGTCGAAGGCTACAATCCGCCGCCGGATGCCCGGCTCAACGTCATCAAGGTGACACCCGACCCTGGCGTCATCGAGGTCAACATTCACCCTTCCACGAGCTGGGAAAATTCGGTCGCGATTACGACCGCGCTTTACGAGGAAGCGCATGATTCTCATCTCTGCGCCGAGAAATTCATGCTCGACGGGCGCCACACTGGAACCGGCGGCGGCAATCACATCGTTCTGGGTGGCATCAACCCTGCCGACAGTCCGTTTCTGCGCCGCCCCGATCTTTTGGCGTCGGTCATATCATATTGGCAGAATCATCCGGCGCTGTCCTACGTCTTCTCGGGGATGTTCCTCGGCCCAACGAGTCAGGCGCCGCGCGCCGACGAAGGACGCCACGAATCTCTCTATGAATTGGAGATCGCACTGTCCCAGGTGCCAAATCCCGGCGCTGGGCACATACCACCGTGGCTCGTCGACCGTCTCTTCCGAAATCTCTTGGTCGACGTCACGGGCAATACGCATCGCGCGGAAATCTGCATCGATAAGCTCTACTCGCCGGACGGTCCGACCGGTCGGCTCGGACTCGTCGAGTTCCGATCCTTCGAGATGCCGCCGCACGCGCGCATGAGTCTTGCGCAACAACTCCTATTGCGCGCTCTCATTACCATGTTTTGGGAGAACCCCTATCGTCAGAAGCTCGTTCGCTGGGGAACGGCGCTGCACGATCGCTTCATGCTGCCCCATTACCTCTGGGCCGACCTCGCGAATGTCGTCGCCGATCTGAGGGATGCGGGCTTGCCGATCGAGATCGAATGGTTCCGGCCGCATTTCGAATTCCGTTTCCCACTTTTCGGCACCATCTCTGCCGACACGCTGACGCTCGAAATCCGGCAGGCATTGGAGCCGTGGCACGTGCTTGGCGAGGAAAGCATCGCGGGCGGCACGGCGCGCTATGTCGATTCGTCTCTCGAGCGCGTTGAGGTCAAGGTCAAAGGTCAGACGGGCGACCGCTACGTCGTGACCTGCAACGGACGACCGCTGCCTCTGGCTGCGACGGGCAATTGGGGCGAGATGGTCTCCGGCGTGCGTTATCGCGCCTGGTGGCCGCCCTCGGCGCTGCATCCGACCGTGCCGCCCCACGTGCCTTTGACATTCGATGTACTCGATACTTGGAGCGGGCGGTCCATTGCAGGTTGCCGCTATCACGTCGCACACCCGGGCGGTCGCAACTTCGAGGTGTTCCCGATTAACGCTTATGAAGCGGAAGGACGCCGCCTGGCCCGTTTCGACGCCGAAGGACATACGGCAGGAGCGATGCACATCCGGACAGAAAGCATTAACCCGGATTACCCCTGCACACTCGACCTAAGGCGCAATCCCGGCTGAAAGTGCCAAGCTGAAGTGACAGTCCCGCGCGTTTTCGCAGCCATTCCCCCGGTTTGCAGCCGCGCTCGCTTGCGGATGGCGACTCACCGCACGATAGTGTGCGTCGTTTAATCGCTTGATTTGGGGG
>CAYYDL010000871.1:0-1774 GCA_964470545.1 uncultured Hyphomicrobium sp.
GGCCGGCTTCGAACGGGAAGATGATGGCGCCCGCCGCAAAAGCCACGACGCCCGCAACCGACGCTTCCAGCCAGCCGTAAGTGCCGTGCTGCAGGACGAACGGCGTCAAACCCAGCGCCGCGACCGTCGCAGGCAACGCGCTCCAGACGAAAGCGCCGACCGCAACGTCTCCGAGCGCCTCTCCACTCGGCGGCGGAAGCAGGAAATCCGTCGCTGGGCTCAAGAGCATCAGCACGACGACGATAAGCCCGGCGAAGAAGGGAGCAGCGAGCGACGTGACGAGCACCATCCAGAGCGCCCGCATGGCATTGCTGGGTTTGTTCTTTTCTGTAGCCACGGCACGTTTCCGGTTGAGGTGAGCAGATAAGGTGATCGAGCGCTACCGCGCCAGCTCTTTGAGACTGCGCTTGATGAGCGCCGCCGTATCGGCCGCCTCCCCGAGTTCCTGCGATGCGACCGCGACGGCGGCGTTCGCCTGAGCCGGATTGTAGCCAAGATTGGTCAATGCCGAGAGGGCTTCCGCAAAAGCGAGTCCCGACGGCGGAACGTTGGGGGCCGGAACAGCCGGACCGCTGCCCGTTGGAATGTTGTGGCCGCTGAGCGAAAGACTCGGCGCCTTGTCCTTCAACTCCGCGACGATGCGTTGTGCCAGCTTCTTGCCGACGCCCGGTGCTTCCTCGACGGCCGCCCAGTTTCCGAATGCGACGGCGTTCGCGAGATCCTGCGGTGCCAGCACCCCAAGCACGCTCAGAGCAACCTTGGCGCCGACGCCTTGTATCGTCTGCAGCGTCCGGAACCAGCTCCGCTCGAACTCGCTCTGAAATCCAAAGAGCCGTATGGCATCCTCGCGCACATGCGTATCGATCGTCAGCGCGACGTCGTCGCCGACCTTCAGGTTGCGCAGCGTTTTACTCGACGCCTGGACCTCGTATCCGACGCCGTTGACGTCGATCACGAGATGGCTCTCACCGATCGCATCGACCTTGCCCCTGAGCTTGCCGATCATGTTTCGGCGACCTTCGACGCGAACGCCGCCATCCGCTGGCGGCTGACGCGATGATGCGCATGTGTGATGGCGATCGCCAGCGCATCGGCTTCATCGGCGCAGCCGAACGTCGCCTTCGGCAAAAGGAAGGCGATCATCGCCTGAATCTGCTGCTTTTCGGCATGGCCGGTACCTGTCACCGATTTTTTGATCAGATTTGGCGTGTATTCGGCAACCCGGAGCCCAAGCCGTGCCGGAGCCAGCAGAACCGCGCCCCGCGCCTGCCCGAGCTTCAACGTCGAGCGCGGGTTCTCGTTGACGAACGTTTCTTCGACGGCCGCCTCTGATGGACTGAAGCTCCGGATCACGCCCGTCACTTCGTCGAACAGCGCCGACAGCCGATAGGCGAGATCGTCCTCTTTCGGCGGCGTGATGACTCCGGACGCCACGTAGATGAGCCGGACGCCATCGCTTTCGATGACACCCCATCCCGTTCGGCGAAGCCCCGGATCGAATCCTATGATGCGAATCGTTCCCCCAGTCATGCTCTGGGCATAGCACGAACCGCGTAAGACACCGACGGCGTCATTGGCGGCGGCGGCAGAGGCGGCGGCTTGGTGGCGTCGGCAACCTTGCCGGTGAGGATCGCGTCGAGGGCCTCGGCGACATCAGGCTCGGTCCAATATCCCGTGTGGCCACCCATTCCCATGACGTGGTTGTCGATTCGAAGTCCGGGCGGCGGCGAGATGCGGCCTCCGATGTAGTCGTCCACTCGATGGAGATTGATCC
>CAYYDL010000872.1:0-5549 GCA_964470545.1 uncultured Hyphomicrobium sp.
GGGTTTGACGGCGAGTTGAAGATGAACCACTTCGTCTTCGGCGTGATCGCCGTTTCAAGCGCCTCTGCCGTGAGCTTGTAGCCGTTTTCGAGTGTCGTTTCGGCGAACACCGGCTTGCCGCCGCCGAGCAGGACGATATCCGCATAAGAGACCCAGCACGGCGCGGGGATCACCACCTCGTCGCCCGGATTGAGCGTCGCGAGCAAAGCGTTATAGAGCACCTGCTTGCCACCCGTGCCGACCGAAACCTGGCTCGGCTTATAATCCAGGCCGTTGTCACGCTTGAACTTTGCGACGATCGCCGCCTTGAGCTCCGGAATGCCGTCGACGTCCGTGTACTTCGTCTTGCCTTCGTCGAGCGCGCGCTTGGCGGCATCCTTGATGTTCTGCGGCGTATCAAAATCCGGTTCGCCCGCTGACAACGAGACGATGTCCCGGCCCTGCGCCTTGAGCTGGCGGGCCTTTGTCGAGACGGCGATGGTGGCGGAAGGCTGGATGCGGTTCAGACTATCGGCGATGAAGCCCATGATGAAAACGGCCTGTGGTCAGAGCAGAGATTTCTGTATTTCGCACCGGCGAAATATTCGGCGCGGACCGTAATTGCAATGGCCGCACGCTGCAAGGCGGCGTTTTCTGGTCTGCGTCACCGGCAGGCGAGATTCGCTGATGCCGCCGCGCAACAAGGACCGCGAGAATTGTCTCGAAACCGTATTTGATCCGCGCGCGCCACATTCCAAACCCATCGCCGCCCAGAAGAGAGGGTCAACTTCCGATTAACGGGATATCGTTACCAACTTTGTTGCAAGCGGGAGATTGAGCGATGCAAGTAGAGAGGGAAGCTCCTGCACGACAGCCGACCGGCATGAAGCGGCTGAGGCTTCGCAGGCTGATGTTGCGTCCGCTGTGCGATGCCGTGCTCGCGGGACTTGTTTTCACACTCGTCAGCTCGACGCTGATTTGCAATCACGCGAAAGCTGGAACGACGCCAGCGGCTTTCGCCGGAATACAGCATGCAGCGAAACCGCTGAGCGTGACAGCCGTGGCCGAGCGGGCCCCGCTCCCGATCGTCCACATCGCAACAGCCAGTTCGCCGGCCGACGCCATTTACCGCCAGACGAGCATATCGGCGGCCTGGGGACTACTTGGGGTTGCGTTTTCCCTCATGGCGGCGCTAGATTTGGCGGTCCTTCGCCACCTTAAACGGGCCTACGCGACGCCTTTGCGCCGTTCCCCACCGGAAAATAGGGCAGTTGGCTGATGAGGCGAGCCGCGCTATTGAAAAGCCGTAATCTCGTTTGTACGTCTGATGATGAGCAACCGGCTCGTGGCCGGATTTGTTTGCCTGATAGGAATGCTGGAGACGGAAGCATGACGAAGCAGGATGTGGCGCGCCCTTTTTGGTTCGGTTTGACAGCCGGTGCCGCTCTTTCGGTCGCCGCAGTGGCGTTTCTCTTTGCGAGCAGCGAGACGGTTCTTCGCTCGAGTTTCCAGACGGCGATCAATAATCGCGTCAGCCTGCCGACAAAGGAAGTCGTCGCGTCCACCCAGCCGCCAATCTCTGGATCAGAAGATTTCTGGCTTTCCGCGATGCGCGACGGGACTGAGCCCGTCAACAAGACCGTCTCGGTCGGCGATCGGATTTCACTCACGCTCGGTGGCATCCATCGCACGCTTGAGGTTGCCACAGTCGCGGATTTTGCTCCGCAAATCACCCAGATCGACACGTCGGCCGGTCCGAGCCACTTCGTCCTCGTCACCGCACGTGACGTGAATGATCCGGCCGCCCGTCCGATTCGGTTCGTGATGGAAATTCAGCAGGGTGGTAGCCCGGTCGTCGCCGGTGGCCGCAACGGCCGTACCCTCTAAAAGTTCGGGCAAACCGAAGCGGCTCACTTTCTGCACGCTGCTACCACCGGAGCGGTTTCTTATCCTCGAAGAACCCGCTGTTGGGTCCGTCGCGATCGAGCGTCGCAAGCCACAGAGCCGTTTCCGCGCCCTCGGCGGGTGAACGGACCGCATCGGGACCACCCATTCCCGTCCTCACCCAGCCTGGCGAGCACGCGTTGACTTTCACATCCACCTGCGCCGCCGCCGCTTCGGCCGCCGCGATGCGCGTGAGAGCGTTGAGCGCGGCTTTCGAAACGCGATAAGCCGGGAAACCCGAGCCCATGCCGCTGAGCAGCCCCGCGCGCGACGACATATTGACGACGCGGCCAAACCTGCGAGCGACCATACCGGGTATCAGCGCGCGCATCGTGGCCGCAGGGCCCAGAACATTGGTTTCCCACGTTCTCCGGAAAACGTCGTCGGTCATGTCGAACAGGCTTGCGCCAAATCCGCCTGGGCCATCGATCAGAATGGCCGCATTGTTCACGAGAATATCGATCGGACCGTGCGCCCGCTCGGTTTCGGCGAGGATTGAAGGAATGGCCTCGGCGTTCGCTACGTCGAGAATGACCGGCATCACGCTGGCGCCGACCTCCGTGAAATCCGCTGCCGCTTGCGAAGCTTTCTCGGCAGATCTGACCCCCGCCAGCACCCGCACGCCCCGCGTGGTAAGCCCGCGCGCGATCTCAAATCCGATCCCGCGATTGGCTCCTGTCACCAGCGCAAGTCTGCCGTCATCATGGTTTGCCACGAGAATCTCGCCTGTGTTCCGAGCCGTCGGTCACCGACTCTGCACCGGACAGCCGAAAAAGAAAAACCCCGCCGCGCGCGACGGGGTCTCTCACCTAGACGTAAGCGCCAGACTACTTTTTCATCTTCTTGAATTCGCGCTTGCAATGGGCGCGGAACTTCTCGCGTTCTTTGCCGTGCAGTCCTTTCGCGTCAGCGCGCTTTGAACATTCGATCGAGGCGGGGGAGCGTACGGCAGCCATCGCCACGCCTGTGGTACCGAGAACGAACGTGGCGGCAAGCGCTGCAGCGATAAATCTGGTGGTGATCATTGTGGTCTCCGTGTTTCATTTCAGGGATAACGTCCGACGAACCGCCGCGAGCCCGGCGTCGTCGCCCCCCTTCCGCCCGGCACGTGAACCGGCCAGAGCAGCCCCGCTTCGCTAACATGCGGATCGGAACCGCCGAACATACTCTTCGGTAAGGAGAACGGATCCTTTCCGGCGGCAGCACACATCGAACTATTGCTTCGGCGTGACACTGTGGCGTCAAAACGGCATTTATGGCGGGTCGCCGAATACTTATATTCCGTCCGTGTCGCCACCGAAATCACCCGGTCCGAAAGCCCCCCGCCCTTCCCGCGGCAAATCGGGAAAACCGGCTGCGCCTCCCGTTGAAACGGAAGCGGGCACGCCCGGTTTTGCGGAATCGCACGCTTATTTCGCACCTGCCGATTTCTCCGGGAAAACGTCGGCAAGCGGTCTCCCGAGCCTTCCGGCCCTTCGCCAGTCCGGGCCGCGGCCCCCGATGGGCGGCGAAAGCCTCACCGACAGCCTAACCGCGTTGCTGACCAAACCCGATGAGCGCTCCGAACGGGCAAAGGAGCTTCTCTCGCGTCAGCCTCTGATGGCGACGCACCCGATCGTGTCAGGCGGTATGCCGACGTTCGTTCCGCACCGGCCGGAGCGGCCGGAGAAAAGCGAAGGCGGCGTTCGTTTCAAAATTTCTTCCGAGTACGAGCCGAGAGGCGATCAGCCCCAAGCCATTGCCGAGCTTGTCGAAGGCGTGCAGAAGCACGAACACAATCAGGTGCTGCTCGGCGTCACCGGCTCCGGCAAGACGTTCACGATGGCGCACGTCATCGAGCGTACGCAACGCCCCGCGCTGATCCTGGCGCCGAACAAGACGCTCGCGGCCCAGCTCTACGGCGAGTTCAAAAGTTTCTTTCCGGACAACGCGGTCGAATACTTCGTCTCGTATTACGACTACTACCAGCCGGAAGCCTACGTCCCGCGCACCGACACCTATATCGAGAAGGAAGCGTCGATCAACGAGCAGATCGACCGCATGCGCCACGCCGCGACGCGTGCACTGCTCGAACGTGACGATGTCATCATCGTCGCCTCGGTCTCGTGCATCTACGGTATCGGCTCGGTCGAAACCTACACAGCGATGACGTTCACGGTGCGCGTCGGCGAGCAACTGTCGCGCGATCAGTTGTTGGCGGATCTCGTCGCGCTCCATTATCGGCGCAACGATCAGAACTTCGTCCGTGGCTCGTTCCGGGCACGGGGCGATACTGTCGAAGTCTTTCCGGCTCACTTGGAGGATCGCGCATGGCGCTTTTCGATGTTCGGCGACGAAATCGAAAGCATCGTCGAATTCGATCCGCTGACCGGCGCCAAGACCGACGACTTGGCACTCGTAAAGCTCTATGCGAATTCGCACTACGTGACGCCGAAGCCGACGCTGCAGCAGGCGATCAAATCGATCAAGATCGAGCTGAAGCAACGGCTCGACGAGTTGTATAATTCCGGTAAGCTTCTTGAAGCCCAGCGCCTCGAACAGCGCACCACGTTCGACATGGAGATGATGGAGGCAACGGGCTCCTGCGCCGGTATCGAGAACTATTCGCGCTATCTGACGGGCCGTAATCCCGGCGATCCGCCGCCGACGCTGTTCGAGTACTTGCCCGACAACGCCCTCGTCTTCGCCGACGAAAGCCACGTTACAGTGCCACAGATCGGCGGCATGTTCCGCGGCGACTTCCGGCGCAAGGCGACGCTTGCCGAATACGGTTTCCGTTTGCCGTCGTGCATGGACAATCGCCCGCTTCGCTTCGAGGAATGGGATGCGATGCGCCCGCAATCCGTCTTCGTCTCGGCCACGCCCGCAAGCTGGGAACTCGAGCAGACCGGAGGCGCTTTCGCTGAGCAGGTTATTCGCCCAACGGGACTCATCGATCCCGTGGTTGAGGTGCGTCCGGCGAAATCGCAGGTGGACGACTTGCTCGACGAAGTTCGCCAGGTCTCGCAGAAGGGCTATCGCACGCTCGTCACCGTGCTGACGAAACGCATGGCCGAAGACTTGACCGAATACATGCACGAAAACGGCGTGCGCGTCCGCTACATGCACTCCGACATCGAGACACTGGAGCGTATCGAGATCATCCGTGACCTGCGTCTCGGCGCTTTCGACGTGCTGATCGGCATCAACCTCTTGCGTGAGGGTCTCGACATTCCCGAATGCGCACTCGTCGCCATTCTCGATGCCGACAAGGAAGGCTTCCTGCGCTCCGAGACGTCGCTCGTCCAGACGATCGGCCGCGCGGCACGAAACGTCGACGGCAAAGTCATCCTCTATGCCGACCAGATGACCGGCTCGATGAATCGCGCCATCGCGGAGACCAACCGCCGCCGCGAAAAGCAGCTAGCCTGGAACGAAGAGAACGGCATTACACCGGAAAGCATCAAGCGTAATATCCAGGACGTGATGCAGTCGGTCTACGAGCAAGACCACGTGACGGTCGATGCCGGCCTCGCGGACGGCGAGAACGTCCAGGTGCTCGGCCACAACCTACACGCCGTCATCTCCGACATGGAACGGCGCATGAAGGAAGCGGCCGCCGATCTCGAATTCGAAACGGCAGCGCG
>CAYYDL010000873.1:0-1778 GCA_964470545.1 uncultured Hyphomicrobium sp.
CGCTGAACTCGCGAACTTCGCCATTGACGGTTAGTGACGGCATCTTCAGCTACTCCTTCTCAAGTCTCTGTTCGGCTTGCGCCGGTGATCTGTCGGGCGGCCTCTTTGATGCCGCTTGGCGCTTCTTCACGGCACCATGAGATTGAACGGCCAAATATACGCCTGGGCCATGACAAGCAGGCCGACGAGCGCTGCCAGCGCCAGCGAATGGAAGAATACGAACCTCAGGATCGCACCTTCGTGGCCGTACCATTTCGTTGCGGTCGACGCGACGACGATCGACTGCGCGTCGATCATCTTGCCCATGACACCGCCGGCGCTGTTTGCAGCAGCCATCAATATCGGGTTCATCCCCAGCTGCTCGGCCGTGATTTTCTGCAAGCCGCCGAAAAGCACATTCGACGATGTATCGGAACCAGTCAAAGCGACGCCGAGCCAACCAATCATTGTGCCAAAGAACGGATAGGCCCAGCCGGTCTGCGCCAGCGTCAGGGCGAGCGTCGCGTCGCTGCCGGAATATCGCGTGACGAAACCGATTGCCATCATGCACGAGATCGTCAGCAGCGAATAGCGGACCACGTAGATCGTTTTCACATAGCTGCGCCCCAGTTCGAGCACGCTGTAGCCCATGAACAGGCCCGAAATGATCGCGGCTATCAGAATCCCGGTACCGGTGGCCGAAAGAATGTTGATGTTGAAGACCGCCGCCTCGACGCGCGGAGATGCAACAACCGGCGGCATTTTCTGGACCAGTTCATGAAGTCCTGAAACTTGCAGCTTTTCGATCCATAGCCCGTCGAGCGCCGCCCGGACTTGGGGCGTTCCCCAAAGGAAGACGCAAACGGCCAGAATGATCCAGGGCGTCCATGCGCGTCGCAGAACGTCAAACGAATGATGAGCCGTCTCACCCAACGGTGCTTCCCCACCTTCCCCGTTGGGGATTTCCGTCATCGGCACTGCGGGCCTCCACACCTTCAGGAAAAGCGCAAGAGCGGCCATCGACATGAGTGCGGATACGACATTGACGAGCCAGGGGCCATGATAATTCGAGACGAGGTACTGCGGGATCGCGAAGCTGACACCTGCGACGAGAATCGGAGGCCAGATCTCGATCGTTTTGCGAAATCCGGCGAACGCCCAGATCAGCCAGAACGGCACGATGATGGCGAAGAGCACGAGTTGGCGGCCGACCATCGCGCTCAACTGATATAGATCGAGGCCAGTTACGGTAGACAGCGCTACGAGGGGCGTGCCGAGCGCGCCGAAGGCGACCGGCGCGGTGTTTGCGATGAGAGACAGTCCGGATGCCGCTAGGGGCGGAAATCCGAGGCCAATCAAAATTGCCGCCGTCACGGCGACGGGCGTTCCGAATCCCGCTGCGCCTTCGAAGAAGGCTCCGAATGAAAAAGCGACGAAGAGAAGCTGCAGGCGACGGTCGTTGCTGATGCCGCTGATGGAGCGCTGCAGGACTTCGAACTCGCCTTTTTCGCTTGCGAGCCGATAAAGAAAAATGACGTTGAGAATGATCCAACCAATCGGCAGAAACCCGAATGCCGCGCCATAAGCCGCCGCCATGCCGGCCATTGAAGCCGGCATGCCGTACGCGAAAGTGGCGACCAAAAGCGCGGCCGTCAGGCCCAGCAGTGCAGCCCAGTGTGCGCGCACCTCGAACACGCCGATGCTGACGAGAAGGACGACGACCGGAATGAGGGCGACGGTGGCCGAGAGCCACATGCTACCAAACGGGTCATAAACCTGCGACCACATGCGACCCATTC